>VGTJ01000208.1 GCA_016874775.1 Deltaproteobacteria bacterium | reverse complement strand
ACTCAGAAATGGGCTCCTGCAGCACCATTGGCAACGCCGGTCTTAGCTTGTCGGGGCCGTGCCGCCAAGCATAGCACTGTCTCGTTTCTGCCTCCACGCTCCGCGCCGCGCGCTGTGGAGGACTCAGAATGACACGTCCGCAGGGCTCTCGCGTACAGTGTCCGAATGTCCTGTGGTTCGATTCAGACTCTCGAGGGTAGCGTGCGCTGTGCGCACCAGATTACTTCTTCTCCCTAAAGCCTAAAGCCTATAACCTAACGGAACAAATCCGCCTCTGCCGGGCGAATCAACTTTTTACTATCGCTATCCGCTGGAACGAATTTGTAGCCTCTGATGATAACCGCGGGGACCCCTGCGCCTTTCTCCATTAACAATCCAGCCGCTGCTGCAAGCTCATCGGCAACTGCAACGACGGTATGATGCAGTTCACGCCCACGCAGGTCGGTGTCCCCACGCAGGTCAAGAAGTGGGTCAAGTCCTGATACGCCGAGGGCAAACTCGACTAAGCCATCTCGCCACGGACGACCAAACGTATCTGTGATAATCACGCCAATCGTGACTTTACGTTGTTCTTGTAGCGTCAAGCGCAGCGCGCGTGCCGATCCGTCAATGTCTTTCGGCAGAAGAATAGCAATATCATCGCCAATGCTGTTCGATTCATCCATCCCCGCATTGGCACATACCCAGCCATGCTTGGTTTCGGTGATGACGACGCCATTTTTCATGCGCACGATACGACTACTTTCACGCAAGACAACCTCAACGGCGCGTGGATCTTTGTCCCATTGCGCAGCGATTTGCAGCGCAAAGGCCGAAGGCTCAATGGTTTTGAGATCGACCACTGCCCCTTCCGCTTTGGAGACGATCTTCTGACAAAGAATAAGAATGTCGTTCTCCTGCAGGCCAATCTGTGCTTGGTCAATGGCTTTCAGCAGAATTGCGGGAAGGTTATCACCCGGAGTGATCGCTGGGATACCGGGAATGGGAATGATTGAGATGGTGTTCATAATTCGAGACTCGTGACTCGTCATTCGTAAAAGGGGAGGGATAGTAACGTTTTACGTTTTTTGCCTTTGTTCCCTTCACGTTCTACGCGCTTGCTAATGTTTCGTATGTCGATAGCCAACTACGGCTTGTGCCAATGCAATTGACTTCTCCATATCACTCATAATCGTGTCTGTGACAATGACGGAGACCCCTAATTCTTCGAGTCGACTTTTTTGCTGCTGATCTTGGATATCAATGACAAAGGTGTCGAGAAAATCGCGATAGAGTCCGGCAACACCGACGGCTGAAACGTCAATACCAAGGCCGCCAAGCAGTCGATCTGCGGGTCCTTTGATCGGTTTACCAGCGACCAATGGGCTAATTGCGACGATGGGAGCTGCCGTTTCTCGTAGTGCTGCTCGTACCCCAGGGAGCGCGATAATAGGGCCAATGCTGACGATCGGATTGCTCGGAGGGAAAATCACTAACTGTGCAGAGCGAATAGCATCGCAGACGCCAGGTGCAGCACTTGCATTCTCAAGGCCACGAAGTTCGACCTTGCTGACGTTCCCTTCGCTGCGGCGCTTGACAAAGTATTCTTGAAAGGGGAGCGCTCCGGCTTCAGTGTGAACGAAGGTCCGCACTGGGTGGTTACTCATGGGTAAAATGGTACTCGCCACGCTCCACTGTCGCACGACAGCGGCGGTAACTTCGCTCAATGTTTTCCCTTGACGGAGCTGCTGCGTACGAAAGAGATGCGTGGCAAGATCCGCATCGCCTAAGCCGAACCAATTCTCGGGATAGTAACGCCCCAACGCAGTCAGACAACGAAACGTCTCATCTGGTAATCCCCAGCCTTTGCTCGCATCAACGGCACCCGCGAGTGTATAGGTAATCGTATCAAGATCTGGCGAGACCGAGAGGCCGAAAAATTCGTCGTCATCACCAGTGTTGACGATGACCGTCAGTCGCGCCGGGTCGATAACGCGGACCAAACCACGAAGGAATCGTGCGGCACCAACACCCCCTGCAAGGGCGGTGACGGTAAGATCAGTTTGCATTGTCACGCCTGCTCCCGATTTATTAGAGTCCTACAAGCTTTGTGCACGTCCAGCGTGACCGTTCGCTTTTGTCATTCTGAGCCCTTCGACTACGCTCAGGATAAACTCCGCGAAGAATCTCTCGGCGAGACTCTTCGTTTCACTCAGGGTGATGCCTCGGGGAGCATGTCATTTCAGTGTGACACTTGCTGCTTCTCGCGCTCAAAGGGATGCACATAGCGGAACTGTTCAGACGCCGCGAGTCGCTTGTATGACCCGAATTGCTCGTCTGGATTCTCAACCAGATCAAGCGGGCTCAGCTCCTCATCGTCACCAGTAAAGACTTTACGTAGCGTGTAGGTCGTCGAGCGCTCGGCTGGCGTACGGTCAAGGTCGCGTGCCAAGCGGCGGAGTTCTTTGGGCGGAACGAGCTGACCATATTGCGCACCCGCAGAAGTAGAAATGCTTTCATTGATCAGCGTGCCACCGAGGTCATTGGCCCCTATGGTGAGCAGATACTGCGCCATTTTCGGCCCTTCTTTGACCCATGAAGCTTGAATGTTGCGGAATGTCGGACCGAGCATCAGTCGAGCGACCGCATGCATCTTTACCACCTCTGCGCCAGTCGCACCTTGCCGGACATTCTTTACGAGCTTGCGCTGGTACATCGGCGCTTCTTGATGAATGAGCGATAGCGGTACGAATTCAGTAAACCCGCCGGTCTCTTTCTGAATGTCGCGCAGCAGGTTCATATGCTTGACCCAATGCATGGGGGTCTCGATATGGCCATACATGATCGTGGAGGTCGTGGGGATACCGAGACTGTGCGCTGAGGTGATGACCTCAATCCACTGTCGTACCGTCACGCGCCCTGGAGCGATAATGTCGCGAATATCTTGATCGAGGATCTCTGCTGAAGTGCCAGGCAGAGTACCAAGACCAGCGTCTTTCAACTCTTTCAGATATTGGATCACAGGAACGCCTGCGCGAACTGCGCCGTAATTCACTTCTTCCGGCGAGAACGCATGGACATGAAGATCGGGGAGCACTTTCTTGACGGCCTTGGTCAGGTCGATATACAGCCGGCCATCCATTTTGGGTGGCAGCCCTGCTTGCAAGCAGACCTCTGTCGCGCCCATATCGACGGCTTCTTGCGCACGCCGGAGGATTTCTTCCATTGGCAGGAAGTAGCTCTGCTCTTCGCGATACTCACGGCTGAACGCACAGAATGTGCAGTGTTTGATACAGACGTTGGTGAAGTTGATATTGCGATTGACGACGTAGGTGACCACATCACCGACGTGCCGACGGCGCATCTCATCAGCGACCAGACACACTGCTTGAAGATCAAGTCCATTGGTTTCGCACAGTCTGAGACCTTCACTCCATGAGATTTCTTCACCATCAAGAGCACGGTTGAGAATTGCGCTCACTTCGCGATCAACATGTTCAAGAATAGCTGACAGTCCGTTGGTTGCCACGGTAAAACTCCTTCACTAGGGGCTAGGGACTAGGGGGTGGGGAGGGTCTTTTATTCTTCACCCATCTATCTCTTTATCCATTTTCCCCTATAGCCTACTACAGCCTTAGGCCTGGGGCCTGACTGCGACTTGCTCTTGTAATTCTTGCGTACGCGGAAGCAGTGCCGGTAAGAGAAATCCTGGCCGGGTAATGTATTCCGGATAAATTGCCAGCCGTTCGCGTAAAGTAAATCCTTCTTCCTGACAGGTTTGCGCGAGCGTTACCAGATGAGGCCACGCAGCTTCAGGATTCACATAATCTTTCGTGACCGGCGAAATCCCACCCCAATCGTTAATCCCTGCACGCAGGATCAGTTTGTGATCATGTGGACTGAGATTGGGTGGCGCTTGCAAGTTCATTGGTCCGCCAAGAAGCAAGCGAGCGACTGCGACGGTTTTTGCCATCTCCAAGCTTTCGGGTTCTGGCGCATCCGCCATGCGTGTCTTTGGCTTGGCACGAAAGTTTTGCACGATCACTTCTTGAATATGGCCGTACTCGCGGTGAATGTCGCGGATCGCCAGGAGGCTATCGACGCATTCTTCGCGTGTTTCACCAATGCCGATGAGAATGCCAGTCGTGAAAGGGATCGCCAATTCGCCGGCTTCGCGTAACATCCGCACACGCACGGCAGGGTCTTTATCTGGCGCTGAGAAGTGGGCCATCCCGCGTTGGCGCAGGCGTGGGCTGATATTTTCCAACATCAAGCCCAGGCTGACGTTCACTTCCTTCAGCCACTTCATTTCGTCGTAACTCATCACCCCGGCGTTGGTGTGTGGCAGGAGTCCCTGCGCAAGGGTAATCTCGCAGGCGCGATAGATATATTCGGTCGTGTTTTTATGGCCAAACCCGGCCAGCGTGGCACGATAGCCGCTGTAGGCGAGTTCCGGCTTGTCGCCCAAGCACATCAGTGCTTCTTTACACCCTTGTGCTTTGCCACGTTCAACCCACTCCAACACTTCGTCTGGCGTCATGGTCCATGCATCAGGGTCGCGTGGGTCTTTGCGGAAGGTGCAATATGAACAACGATCGCGACAGAGGTTTGTGATCGGGAGGAAAACCTTGCGCGAATAGGTCACCGTTCTTCCCTTATGACGATCACGGAGTTCGCCAGCAGTCGCCAGAAGCGCTGGAACATCTTCATCAGCGCAGTTGATCAACGTGTAGCCCTCTTCAGCAGATAGCGCTTTATCCTGCAGGGCTTTGTTGAGAATCACTGAAAAGTGAGGTTGCACGGATATCTCCTGGTCAGGCTTGCCCGAGTATTAGTGTAGGGGGGTGGCAATGTCAACCACGTTTGCATTAGAAATATCACTTTCTTGTGATATTGTTTTTTGTTGCTGGGCGCTTCACAACCTTGAGTCCTTTGTCGAACTTCTATCGAATGTGAAGGCGCAGGGCAGACAGCGGACGTGGTTATGAACTCATGAGGACAGTGGGACCGGTCGGTTGTAAAGGGGCAGAGGTGGGTTCAACCGTGACAAAGAGCTGTTTTATTGGCGAAGTATAGGCATCGACCGGAATCGGCAGTTGCGTCAGGACTCCACCTTTCACGTCGACTGTGAATTGACCACATGGAACCGCTTCTCCGCCGACGAGCCGTGCCCATAACCGATACACCTGCTGGGTCGGTAAGGGAGGAAGATCGCGAATGACGACTGCAGCTTTCTTCATATCGAGATCGAGTTTCACGCTGCCCACCGATTGCGAAAGTGTCCCGGTGCCGCTGAGAGAAAAGGAGAGGACGACATTGGGTTGTTGCAGCAGCGTATTCACTTCGGATATGAGCTGCAGTTCTTGTCGGAGACGATAGTTATCCCAACCAAAGAAGATGGCGAGTGCCGCTGCAATACTTCCCACCATTCTGCTCCAATTGACCCGGGAGTCTACGCGGGTCGCTCGGTGTGGCTTCCCGGTTTGTGCTGCACGTAGAACGCGAAAACGTAAGTGAACTGGAGGGGCTGTCGCTGCGGCATAGGGGAGCAGGTGCAACACTTGACGTAAGCGGACGACTTCGGCTCCCAGGTCAGGATTCGTTGCCACCAGTTGTGCGAACTCCTTTGCTTCGCCCTCCCTCAGATCGCCTAAGACATAGCGTGTCATCATTTCTTCGAGAACGTCGGGATCAAAAGAGTTCGTCATAGTGTCATCCGAGAAGGTGGTGGAGAGAGTCTTTGAGAGTCATGAGTCCTTTGCGAGCCCAGGTTTTCACCGTTCCGAGTGGAGCATCGAGTTGCGCAGCAATTTCCGAATGGCTGAGATCCTTATAATACGCCAGCTCAAGCACCTGACGCTGGTTGTCTGGGAGTTGCGCTAAAGCAGTGTGCACCTGCTGTGAGCACTCAGTGAGTGACATCTGTTCCAGCAGTGTCGGAGCTGAGGTTTCCAGAGGAGTCATTTGCTTCCACCGGGTCAGGTTTTTCAACCTGCTTCCACGAGAACGCAGTTTATCGATAGCCCGTGAGCGTGTCATCGTGATGAGGAATGCGCTGAACGTTCCACGTGCAGGGTCATAGTCGCATTTGTTGTGCAGCGCAAGAAAAATTTCTTGCGTCAAATCTTCTGCCTCGTCCACCGTCGTTAAGATGGCGCGTGCGAGTCCATATACGAGGCTGGCATAGCGGTCGTAGAGGGCGCCTAGGGCCAAGGTCTGATCGTGCTTGAGCGCAGTTAACAACTCCTCATCCGTTGAGGATTGTCGTCCCACCATCTCGTCTACGAGAGAACGCATAGGCGAACCACTATCCGTACACCAAGGATTTCGAGAGCACCCCGGGTTGCCAGAGCACTCTGGAGTGTACGCTCTTATGACATACTACGTGCGTGAGCAGTGAATGGATGCGCACGCTGTTGCTACGGCAGTTTGCAGTTGTTTGAAGAGAGGTAAGACGTAGGCCGGAATAAGCGAAGCGTTTCCGGCAGATCGTGCCACGAACGGTCTATGGCCTTATCGCGGTCTACGCCGACATGTCTATTTATTCAATTGAAAACTGCTAGAAGGAACCGCTACTGCCGTAAGACCGACAAAATTCAGACTACCGTCGCCGATCGTGCCAAGCGTTGTTGCCGCGCCTGTCCCTAAATCGATCGCGTACAACGTTGCGCCAGACACTGCAAAGGCATGATCTTTTCCACTCCCATCAGTAAGAATGTCGAATCCTACCATCGGACCAAAGTCGATCCCCAGTGGTCCCACCGTCAGCAAAATCCCGTCATTCGGAGGCTCTTGCAGAACTAACACGTCAAGGTTGCTGTCGATATCAAACGTTTTAGTAATGGGAGCCTGAGGAATCGAGTTAGTATACGCAACAGCCGTGATGGTCGGCGTTGTTCCTGCGTTGTGATCGGTCGTAGCGTAGGCCAAGGAGCCGTCGACTGCCGTGGCTCCAAGGTCAGCGTGAACTCGTAAATTCTGTCCATTGCGGGCGAGCAGACGAAGACGATCGGATTGCGGATTAAAGTCTATACCCGAAGAGCGTGCCCCATCGAAGGAAATAGTGAGCGTACAGATCAATGTTGCGGCACCAGTGGTCGGGTCAATAGTGTAGATGTTGTTGGCATCCGAGACGCCATACAGCAGACCGTTGGCTGGCCGGAGGTCGATGCCTACCAGCGTGCCGGTCAGCCCGCTCACTTTGACGCGTGCCGTTTCACGCGGATTGTTCGAGGGAAAGCGAACGAGTGTGTTATCGTTGGTTAGACCAATGAGACTGATCTGCGCTGGTTGTCTTTCGCCAACCACAACGGTCACCTGCATTGTCAGAGAAAGTGTGGCAGCGAAAAGAAAGACAGCAAAGATACGTACTTGCTTTCTCCAGTTTCCCATTTTGCCATGGTCCCTTCCTTTCTACGAATCATGAATCGGGAATGGATGTGGAACCAAGATCCACGCAGGCCACTGCTTGCGTACTGTCTTAATGTGGAGGAAAAGCCCACAGCAGGACTGTATGAGGAGTAGGGGACATGTGCCGTGCGCAGCATACGAAGTCCAGACAACTCAGTCGCGTCATTGCTCTTTTTCTTGTCATAGTTGGCATCACCCGTGTCGCTGAGGCCAGCGATTGGCGTGACTCTCTCTCTTTTACGCTGAGTGAGCGGATACGAGGAGAGTTTGTCGATTGGTTCCAACCGTCAGTCGCGACCTCTGCGCGCCGTGCCCACCGCTACGACTTCTTCGCTAGCCAGTTGCGTCTTGGTGCGCGTCTGACCTTTCCCCACTTCCAATTCATGGTGGAATTACAAGACACGCGACTCGTGAACCTTCCACGCCATGCGAGTCTTGCACCACCGATTGGTAACCTAGGACCCGGCGCGAATTACTTTGTTCACACACGCACCACCAGCCACGGTGAAACGTTCTTGAAACAAGCATATCTCACGTTCCGGCATAGTGGCTTCGCTATGACCGTGGGGCGATTCGAATACAGCGATGGCGTGGAGACGATCCCAGCCGATTCTACGCTGGGCTGGTTGAAACGTGCGCGTTTGGGAGAACGCCTCATCGGTCCCTTTGGTTACACTCATGTGACACGCAGCTTCGACGGCACACGTCTAGCATACGATCAGCCACACTGGAACGTGACCGCCTTTGCGTTTCATCCGACTGCCGGGGGATTTGAGGTGAGTGCTAACCGGGAACTCGATCGTATCAGTCTCACCGGCATATCACTCACCGTGAAACAACTGACGAACGCCTTGCCGACTGATCTGCGGGTATTCTATCTCTACTATGAGGACAGACGGCGGGACCCACTCAAGGTCGATAACCGACCTCGCCCTGTGCGGCTCTCAGACAAAGAGCCAATCGCCATCCATACATGGGGCGGGCACGCGATTACTGCGATCGGGCTCGGACCAGGGACGTTCGATGCGCTGGTGTGGACCGCCTTCCAAGCTGGAGAGTGGGGTAAGCTCAACCATCTCGCCTGGGCGTATGCCGTTGAGTGTGGGTATCAACTCCCACGCCTTCCTTGGGCACCGTGGGTACGGCTTGGCTATAATCGCTCTTCGGGGGATGATGATAACACAGACAGTGAACACGCTACATTCTTTCAGATGCTGCCGACGGCGCGGATCTATGCGCAATTCCCGTTCTATAACCTCATGAATAGCGAGGATCTCTTCGTGCAGTTGATTGTGAAGCCGCATGACCGGGTCACGGTGCGTAGTGATTATCACTGGCTGCGAGTGACCGAGCGGCGCGATCTCTGGTATGCCGGTGGCGGGGCGACCAGCAACACGGTGTTCGGGTTCTCAGGGATTGCGGCTGGCAACCGTCGTGAACTCGCGCATCTTGTCGATCTCGGTATAACGATCAAACTTCACGACCGACTTACCGCGTACGTGTACTATGGTCACGCCTTTGGCCAAGGCGTAGCGCGGAACACCTTCTCTGGCAGTGATGCGAACTACGGCTATGTCGATGTGACGTTCCGCTATTAGAGTGGTTGCGGTTCGATTTCCCCTGGTCATTACCCTCACCCGCTCTCGCTGTGCTCGCTCTTCCCTCTCTCTGCCAGGGCGAGGGCTAGGGTGAGGGTCGCGAGCTGGGAGCTGAGGTAGAGGCGATCGCAGATTCCTCGAACAGAGTCAAAAAGGATAGAGAAGAGTTCTTTTCCTTCTTTCCTCCTTTTCCCCTGCCCTTTTTACCGTCTCGTCATGCCCAAAAGACCTCGCATCCAACCACACCCGCTCGCGCGTAGAATACGCGTGAACAGAGTAGAAGAACTTTTGGTGATATTCCTGCCGATCCGCTCGCCCCCTTAGCACCCATACCTCATGGACCAAGAGGAGACCCGAAGCTTCTTTGCTCTGTCACATGCATCATCAATGACACAAAATGGAGGTACGTATGTTGACCATTGCAATGACAATCCAACAACGGACAAAGCTACTTGTTTCCACCTCGTTGTTGCTGGCAGCATCTGCGTTCGCTGCACTGCCTGCGACTGCCGGTGAACTCTTAGGCATGGGCAAGAATTAAGTTACCGATTAAGAGCGAGGAAGAAGCGTATAGTTCCAATCGCCATGAAACTTACCGGGT
>VGTJ01000207.1 GCA_016874775.1 Deltaproteobacteria bacterium | reverse complement strand
GCCTACAGGTCTCCGACGATGAGTTTCAAGCGCTCAATATCAAACCCGGTAAGTTTCATGGCGATTGGAACTATACGCTTCTTCCTCGCTCTTAATCGGTAACTTAATTCTTGCCCATGCCTTAGTGGTGAATGGCTGGGGGGTTCATTCTATGAAGCGTCAACGCGATGGGGGTTCCTCTTGCCGACGAGGGTGTTTTACGGACTCTTTGATGTGAACGAGGTAAGCTCAGCGCTCTGGTCGATGCTGCTCTCGCTTGGAACCATAGCTGTCGGCTACCTCTTGGGCAGTTATGTCGGTGGTCGTGACGCAGGGTATCTCGCTGCGGTGTTGATCGCGATATTCCCATTGGAAGTGGCTTGTGCAGGACAGTTGTTGGCAGATGCACCGCTGAGTTTTTGGCTGCTCTTGGCTCTGTACTGCTTTGTTCGTGGAGATGAGAGTGACACGCCAGGGGGACGAAGATCATACTTTTTCACGAGTGGTCTCGCTTTGGGAATGGCGTATGCGACAAAGTTTGTGGCCGTCCTTCTCTGTCCCTTTTTTCTTGTCCTTGTCCTCCTCCGACGGCGTATTGACTGGTCTCAGCTATGGATTGCCTGTGGTTTTGCTGTGATATTCACGGCTGAATATCTCATGTTTGCTTGGTATTCAGGCAACGGTTGGCTGCGGCTGGAGAGTGTCCTGGCTGATCGTGCAGATACGGCCCAACTGTCTGCCGCGCAAGCTGCCGCGTGGAAGCTCGACACCCTCAGTACGTCAGTGTGGCATTACCTGTACTGGATGTTCGTTGATATACATCACGTCGGTGCCGTGTTTCTCTTATTCGGAATCCTTGGCGGAATTGCCCTTGTTGTCCCGCGTTGGCAGGAGACGGAAGAGCGCCTCACCAGAAGTTATGGGAGCGTGCTCTTGTGGGCGGGAACGTTGCTGGTGATGCTCAGTTGTTATCCGACGAGCACTACGCCCTACGTGCCAATATATAAAGTGCCCTACTATATGCTGATGTTTACTGCACCGCTGCTGGTGGCTGCGGCTGTGCTGCTGGCTCGCATGTCACGACGATTCCAGTATGTGAGCCTTGCAGCTGTGGGAGTCAGCGGAATGCTCTGCCTGATTCTTTCCTACGAAGGTCATCGTGAGCGAGTGGACAATGTCCGTGTACTCTATGCTTTTGCCGAGGCACACTCCGATCGCCCGTTGTATGCGCTGAAGCGCGATGTCGATCTCCTGCGGTTTTTCGCTCGTTTTGCTCCTACACGTGAATACAAGATCATGGGGACGGAGAAATTTGCCAAGCAGGAATACTCGACCGATGATCTTTCGTCACTGCAGCGAGCCTATGTTGCGGTGGATCAGCATTTTCTCATCTTCGACAAAGCGCGTTACGATTTTCTCAGCCAGACTTCTCAACCGCCGCCGTCCTGGCGTATCGTTTTAACGTATCAGCGGCAGTCGCATTGGCTGAAAAGAGTGGTACTCAACAGTGTCGATGTTACCCATCAGCGCGGGATAGTAAGCGATGCCGTGCGCGAAGCGCTGCTTGCTAAACTACAGGGATGGTCGCATACCGATCCACTGGTGATTTACGCGGTTGATTAAGCTCTCTCTCATCGTGTTTGTCGCTGCCGGTGTTCCTCTCTGGATTCTCGTCGTTCCTGCTGATAGGGAAAGCGGCGATGGAGAAAAAAACGACGAATGTGGCAGACCAGCCACTTGATCTTTTTGCGACCTCCCTGACCGTTCTTCTCTGTGCTATTTGGGGCGGAGCGTTTGTTGGCATCAAGATCAGTACCTTGGATATGCCGGTGATCGGTTCCGGTGCGATCCGCTTTGGCTTGACTGCCGTCGTGCTGTTGCTGTGGGCTTTTTATCAACGCGTGCCGCTTCGCTATGGGCCTGCAGAGATGAAGTCACTGGCGGTGCTGACGGTCATGTTTTTTTATATCAACCTCACAGCCTATGTTGGGACCTCGTGGACGACGGCAGGAAGAGCGACGGTATTCTTTTACACACAGCCGTTATTTCTTGCGTTGCTTGCTCCGTATTTTCTTCCTGGTGATCAGTTGACGAGTCGAAAACTTTGCGGACTCGGCCTGGCACTGTGCGGTATCGTTGCGTTGTTCTTTACCAAGCTGAGTGGGCGAGAAACGTCGACTTTGGCCGGAGATATCTTTGTTCTGAGCGGTGCCCTTGTGAGCGCGTTCTCGGGCATTGCGACGAAGCGAACCGCTGGTCGGATCCATCCGGTGGCACTGATCTGCTGGCAGTGTTGGCTATCATGGCCGTTGCTGGCACTTTTGTCTTGGTGGTTAGAAGCAGGACGACCATTCGAGTTTACTGGACGTGCGGTCGCGGCGATTTTGTATCTGGGATTGATCTCTGCCGCATTTGGTTTTGTTGCCTATGCCTGGTTGCTGCAACGTAACTCTGCCACGCGGGTAACAGCGCTGACCTTCCTCGCGCCTGTATTTGGTGTCGCGTACAGTTGGCTCATTTTCCGTGAGGCCTTCACACCTGTGCAATTGCTTGGGGTGCTGGGGGTGTGTCTTGGTGTGTATGTTGTGAATAGTCGAGGGGCGTCACGGCAATCCTCCGTTGCCGTTGAGTCAACTTCGTCTGGGGAGACGGAGCCCGAGGCTTCAAGTTAGCAGTCTGTCTGCAGAGTCTGGCGTCCACTGCATCTTGAGGTCGCAGGCTGCGACCTCAAGTCTGTGATTAAGCCGAAAGGCGTCCCACTGTTGGCTTGACCAACAGTACATTCTGCATGATAAAGGAAGAACAAAACTTGTTGTTCTCATCATCCTCGGAATAAAAGGGAGAGGATAATGCCTGAGACGCCGACGCTTGAAGATGCCGTGGAGTTTGCCGAGAATCCTGAGCCACGTCGCCCTTGCGTATTGCTATTGGACACCTCGGGTTCTATGTAAGGTGCAGCAATTGCTGCGCTCAATCAAGGATTGCGCATATTTCAAGATGAATTGACCAAAGATGCCCTTGCCTCAAAACGGGTCGAAGTCGCTGTGGTGTCTTTTGATAGCGAGGCGCAGGTCGTGCAGGACTTTATCTCTGCTGATCGTTTCGCTCCGCCAACGCTTACCGCGCAAGGACTCACGCACATGGGGAGTGGGATCCACAAAGCACTGGATCTCATTCAGGCGCGCAAGGTTCAGTATCGTGCTAACGGCATCTCGTATTATCGTCCGTGGGTGTTCTTGATTACTGCCGGTGCCCCACAAGGAGAATCCGACGGAGTGGTTGAGCGGGCGACTCAACGAATAAAAGACGACGAAGACAACAAACGGGTTGTGTTCTTTGCCGTTGGGGTTGAGAGTGCCGACATGGCACGCTTGAGCAACATTGTCGTGCGTGCGCCGCTCAAGTTGCTTGGGCTGAACTTTGCTGAGATGTTTGTCTGGCTCTCCACCAGTATGCAAAAAGTTTCGCAGTCGAAGCTCGATGAACAAGTGGCATTGCCACCTCCTGGCTGGGGAAAGATCTGAAGCAATGCGTCAGGACGGCTCATCGTGGCGAATCCTTGCTGCCTCGGTACGAGGTACCAGTCATGAAAAGACCGGCCAGCCATGTCAGGATGCGCATATGTTAGGTACTCGACAACAACTTGGCGTTCCCCAGCACCGACAGTTCGATCGCGAAAACGGTTGCTATGGGTACTATTCGTGTCAGGAATCATGGTCGGTCTGTTGTTGCCTCAAGTCGTTTCCTTCGTACAGAGAACGAGGTTAGAGTGGGAAGTCGCTCGACTGGAAGCAGAACGGAAACTCGAAGAAACGCGACAGCGCCAGGAGGAAGAGAGACGTCAGTGGTCGAGCGAGATGGTGGTAGTTCCGAAGGGGATAGGAAGGTTTTTCGGGAAGTGTACTAAAGACGGTGCTGAATGTGACAATGGTGAGGAGTCTGGGCGACCGGTCTATGTTGCTGCTTTTAAAATAGACAAGACCGAGGTGACGGTTTCAGCGTATCAACGTTGTGTAGATGCAGGCCGATGTAAACGGCCAGGTGCAGGAGGAGATTGTAACTGGAACAAGACCGAGCGCGGAAATCCCCCAATCAACTGTGTATACTCTGATAAGGCGGAAACCTATTGCAGGTGGGCAGGCAAACGATTGCCAGCAGATTTAGAGTGGCAGAAAGCAGCACGAGGGGCGGATGGACGCATGTTTCCGTGGAGTAATGAGTGGGATGCTCGAAATTTGAACTGGTACTGGAACCATGGAGGATACAAGGGAACCTCACCAGTTGGGTTCTTTCCTGCTGGTGCCTCGCCGTACGGAGTCTTGGATATGGCAGGGAATGTGCGGGAATGGGTAGTAGACGAGAAGAGCAGAAGACATTTTGTGCGCGGTGGATCGTGGGAAGATACTGGCGAGCAGGATCATTTATTTTTTCGCCTGGACACCGGCATTCGTACGTTCCCAGGCAGTGTGACGGCCACACTAGGTTTCCAGTGTGCTAGTAGTACTTTAGAAACTGAAGGGTAAAGGGGATTGGGTTCTATACTTACTGTCGGGGTGGCTTGTTCCTCTCTATTCTCTTTCTAATCACTATCTGTTTTGTTTTGGATCAAGGTAGGCGGTCGATCGTCACCAAGCCATTGTTGGTGACATCGAGGCAAACCCGCGAGCCGGTGAGTAAAGCCATGCCGACTAAAGGTGTACCGTCCACGGCAAGCACGAGGCCTTCCCGAATTTGCCCGTCCCAGACCACTGTGCCAGTAAACATATCGAGGTCTGCGGATTGTCCATTCCCTAAAATCACTTGCATCATCCCCTCATAGGAAAACCCTAACCGTGCAATCTGCGGTAGGGGCAAGGTAAGAAAATCTGTAAAGCCTGTATCGATGACTGCCTCTGTTGCTTCCACCTGGCCCTGGCTTCCCAATAAGGAAAGAGGGATACGGGCTTCTCGTCCGTCGACGATATGTCCTGTAATCATGGGCGATTCACCTGAATCGTCCCACCGATCCGATGGGCTCCCCGATGGCCGATACGCAGGAGATAGCGTGCACCATCAGGTCGTTTTGCTTTGGCGCGTTTGAGTGCGGCCATTTCATCCTGATCAATCTCATAGTCTCCGGTTTCAATATCAATCACTAAGAATTTACCAATGTTGCCTGGTGTCACTTTGTCACGGAGTTGCTCGTCATAGAGTTTGCGCCCACGTTCGGCGATCTCCTGACTACTGTATCGAGGATGAAGCATAGTTCATGTTTCCTTTGATTGTCACCTGCACAAAGTTTAGTATTGGCCAGAACCACATCCAGAGCTTGTAATGATGTGCTCTTTAGAGCTCGACTTCAACCCATCGCAGCAAATCCGTGATCCGCGACCGACCGCCATGCCGCCAACTCAGCGGTGGGGTTTGCATAGTGCCGATGGGACAAATGCGACTGACGCCTGCCTGCCCTAGGATGTCAGCAAGCGCCAAGTTTCGTGTCGCGGGAGCAGCAATGCCAACGGCTTCAAGATACGGCTGCCAGGGCATTAACAGTTCGTGCAGTTGTGTGAGCGACGAAAGAGGCTTGATACGAATCGTACGATAGAGCGGTGACGGAGTAAATGTTGGATCAGCCTCATAGATCACGGTCCATGCTGTTCCCTGTGAACTCGTATAGAGCGCGACATCTTTCCCGGCCACCGCTTGCCATTCAGCTTCATCGCGCGCGCGACGAATGGCCACACTCACATCCTGAGGGGCCTGCCCACGTGGTAACGTTTGCTCCCATGCGGTAAGCGCTTCGGCAACCAAGGATGCAAACATCTGTGGCGAAACCGCTCCGCCTTCTTCGACATAGATGAGCTGTGGTGAGAGACAGCCTTGTTGATCAAAGAGAGCAACATCGTACGCAGCTTTTTGCGCGAGTGTCTGGGCATCGTTGAGTGCTTCTTTGGTGATGGCGGCAAAACTAATCTTATGACCGTAACCAATAAACTTCCCTTTCACTTGTGAGCGAATAGCGGCAAGGCTTCTGTCTGATCCTGAGGCAATGACAACATCCGCCCGTCCGAAGGCGGTTTCCTCTAATGGTAAGCTGCCACCAGGCCAGGTAACCACGGTTAAACAGGCGCCGAGCTCGGGATCCACCTGAGTGAGTGTCCGAGCGAACAGCAGCGGCAGACTTGAGTTGTGTGATGATGTCTTCAGTAGCGTCGCTGATTTCACCAGCAGTGAAAAAATGACGCTATCGAGCCCGGCGCCGGGAAGATTGCCCGCCAGGACATGGCTGGTTAATGTCGGACCATAGGCCCTGCGTCGTTTTCCATTGATTGTGACGAATGAATCGAGGGCAGTGAGATCACCGAACTCTTCTTGCAGGAGCGTTGTTAATCGCTCAGCGCGATACTCCTGAAACACGAGTGGCAATGTGTGACGGACCATCGCCGGAGAGAGGCCGGTCTCCGGGGGAAGTGTTGTTTCTGCTTCACGTCGCTCCTCGGAATGAGGATCGAGCAAGCGGGCGATTACTGCGTCAATACATGTGAGGATTTCTTGCAGTGGACGATGGACGAGGTGTTGCTCGCGGGCGAAGAGCATCTGGTCGATCAGTTTGCTGAGACCTGTGGGAGAAACGGGGTGCACGTGAGAGAAAATAAAACGTAAATGTGTAAAACGTAAAGGGGGAGGGGAAGTGGTTACGTTTTACGCTTTACGTATTACGCTCCCTCTGCTTGCAAAATCTCCTCCAACATCAACGCACATCCCCGCGCTTCAGATCCTGGCGCCCGTCCTGTGATTTCGAACCCGTCACCAACGGTATACCCGAGATCGTCAGTTTGGATTGCCATGACTGAGCCACTATTGGCAAGATCGAAATGACGCAGAATACCGACCTGTCCCGGCGGCACCTCTTCGAGTGTTTCAGGATCAACTACGAGTGTGCGCACCCAAGCTGGACCGATCTTGTAGCGTGGCTCGTTACTCTGCCGAAAGCGGTTGTACAATACGTTGTCGTAAAATTGCGAGGCCATTTCGGTCATGCCGTACTCGTTGACACAATAGTACCCCGCGACTTTCAAATATTTCCAGCAAGACTGGAGGACCCCGTTACGAGAAATTGGTCGCCTGAGACCTTTGTTGCCTCCGGTGTCCATAATACGGCTCCCACCGGGAAGGGCGAACTGCTGCTCTCGCGTTTCGCACCAATCAAAGAACGCAACCAGTGCCGAAGTAATAGCAAGAATGCACACCGGCGTTCCTTCACGCTGCGCTTGAGCCACAGCGTCTGCGAACGCTTCGATATGCACTCCCTGTGGATCAATAAAGGCGGTGCTTCCTGCCGCGCTGAGGTTGGTCATAATCCATTCTGCCATTTGGGTCAGAGATGATTGTGGCCGTGCTTCTGGCGAAGGAATGAGCGCTAAGGTGCGGAGTCGTCGATTGTCAGGCAATACGCAACTCGTGAAGTGGCCTAGTGCGGATGCGTGGTAGAGTGCAAGATCAGGGACAAGATGGCGTCCACGCTTTTCCTGGCCGCGAGTGGTGCCACTGGTGAGAAAAATCTTCTCTGGTGAACCACAGGCTAAATCGAGTTCTTTAAATGCGACCGTGGGCACGGCAGGAATATCCTGCCATCGTGTAACGGTATTCGGAGTCTGTCCACGAGCCTGACAAAACCGCTGATACGGAAGGTTGAGCTCGAATTGTTGCGCAAAAACTGCAAGGGCAAGAGCGTTAAAGTCTTTGTCCTGTGGGCTGTGGATAAAATCGAGGACTTGAGTGTCTACGGCTGAGAGTGACATAGGGGTGTTGCGTGCTTCGGGTTGTGTGTTTGGTTGAGTCATTGCTGAAGATGCCATGAAAGCTCGGGTTCGTAACCTCCCCTGGGGTTGGTCGACACTGGCAAATGGGTTAGAGTTTTGGGGCTGAGTATTTCCTCGTGTGAGGAGGGCCTATGGCTGATCTGCAAGCGATGTACGATAAAGCCTATGACTTGTTGTGCGATGGGAATGCCGAAGAGGCAATAGCTGCGTATCAAGCAATTCTGGCAATTGATCCGAATCACCTCGAAGCTGCTCATGATTTGGCGCACGCGTATGCTGATGCTGAACAGCTTGACGATGCGATTGCGGCAGCGCGACGATTGACTGAGCTGACACCAGAAGACCCAATGGGATTTACTTTGATGTCTCGCTTCTATCAGCAGAAAGGTATGGTGCCAGAGGCGGAAGCGGAAGCTGCAAAAGCGCGGATGCTCGACTGGAAGCGTCAACTCCTGGAAAAGAAGGCAACAAAGTCCCCGACCAATCAGTGAAAGGATCGCAGACATGCCTCACCTCAACTCCAACGGCATCAAGATCTACTATGAAGAACACGGCAGTGGTGCCCCGTTACTGTTAATCATGGGGTTCACTGTGAGTGCAGTCGGATGGCATTGGAACATTCCGACCTTTGCGCAGCATTTTCGTACCATTGCGTTTGATAACCGTGGAGTAGGGCGAAGCGATAAACCTGATGTGCCATACTCGATGACCATGTTTGCTGATGATACGGCCGGTGTTCTTTATGCGCTTAGGGTTGAGCAGGCCCACGTCTTTGGTATTTCCATGGGAGGCATGATCGCCCAAGAGTTCACGTTACGGTACCCGCAGCGAGTAAAGACTTTGACGCTCGGCTGTACAAATTGTGGTGGACCAAACACTGTGCTGTCAAAAGATCCAGACGTGCTGAATATGCTGGGGAACATTGCCTCGGTTGAGGTCCAACAAGCTGCACTGGTCATGACAAAAGTTGCGATAACTCCATGGTTTTTGCAGAACCGATTGAACACGTTGCTGGAACTGAACCAACTATCCGCACAGCATCCGACACCAAAGCACGGCATGGTGCAACAAATGCAAGCAATCTTGAGCCATGATACCTATGAACGATTGCCGCAGATTCGGGTTCCCACGTTGGTGATTACCGGAAAAGAAGACGGTTTAGTCCCACCAGAGAACTCAGTGACGTTAGCGCAGCGAATTCCCAATGCTGATTTAATGATTTTGTCGAACGCAAGCCATTTGTTTAACATCGAGTTACCAGCGGCGACAGCAGACGTCGTCACTGGATTTATTCAGCGGCAGCGGGAATGGACAACCGCGCCATAGGCTGGAGGGAGACCAAAGGGCTGTAGGCCGTAAGGGAAGAACGATGAACTCTCATAGCCTATGGTCTGGGGTCTGAAACCTCTTCGCATTTCTTCTTTTCGTTTTGGCAGATGTTCAAAGCGTCTTGGCACGCTTGTTCGCGACCGATCAAGCCTTTGAGGCGTTGATTCTCATCCATCACTCGTTGTTGCTTCTCTGCCTGGTCTGTGACCGTTGCTTGTAACTGTCCGACTTTGCTGGGGATCACGTTTGTCAGGTACGAAGACGTGAGACTCAGCCGTTCAAGAGTCAGTCCGACGAAGAGCGACAAAAGGCCGAATCCTGCGCTTCTCACGTACTGCCCGAGTGTTCTCGACTGCCCTCCACCTGCTGCCTGCGCGTTGTTTATCATGTCTTCCTCCTCACCGGATTCACGGACAGTAAGGCGGTGGCAGGAAACAACTTACCGCAATAGTGATTGACCGGAGTGGAGAGCCTCTGCACAAGAGCAGGGATGAGAGACGAGACCATTGTGTGCTGGCTTCGGTCTAAGTATCGAAGTCTGGTCGAAGAGCTGGATGAACGCGGGCGAC
>VGTJ01000206.1 GCA_016874775.1 Deltaproteobacteria bacterium | reverse complement strand
GTCGCCCGCGTTCATCCAGCTCTTCGACCAGACTTCGATACTTAGACCGAAGCCAGCACACAATGGTCTCGTCTCTCATCCCTGCTCTTGTGCAGAGGCTCTCCACTCCGGTCAATCACTATTGCGGTAAGTTGTTTCCTGCCACCGCCTTAGCGCTCCAGTCATGCCTGCCACTTGCGCAGTCAGCGCACGTGCGACTGCAGCATCGGAGCAATGGTAACGGGGAGTGCGTGCGTATCGATCGACAACGTATGCAACAGGTCTTTGAGAATCTAATCCAGAATGCCATTCAATATTCGCCGCCGGGAGGAACAGTGCTCACAGAGACAACTGATACCGCGGATTCCTCAGCGTGGATTGAGTACGTCGTTGCTGACGAAGGTCCGGGATTTCAAGCCGAGGATCTCCCGCGCATCTTCGAGCCGTTTTTTTCTCGACGTCGTGGTGGTACAGGATTAGGGTTGGCAATCGTGCAGAAGATTATTACAGAACATGGTGGCACCATCACCGCAGAGAATCGCCCGGCAGGAGGGGCAGCCATAACCGTTCGCCTGCCAGTATCGGGGGGCGAGCGACTTCTTTAAAGGGCATGCTGTGGCTAAGGTCAAAGTCCTACTCGTCGACGATGAAGAAGGCATTCGCTTCGGTATCCGCAACTTCCTCGAAACCAAGGGTTATGACGTCTTCGAGGCGGAGACCTGCAAACAAGCACTCGAAGTGTTTCGCACGTCTCTCCCTGATGTTGCGGTGCTTGACTATTTATTGCCTGATGGCGATGCACTGGAACTGCTGCCACTGCTCAAACGCATTGAGGCCAACACCCCTACCCTGATTCTTACCGGCCACGGCACCATCGATCTCGCTGTCCGCGCCATCAAGGAAGGTGCCGATCAGTTCCTCACCAAGCCTGTCGACCTGTCCACGCTGGACATCGTGGTACAGCGTCTGTTAGAAGAACAACGCATCCGCCGCAAACAACTTGTGCACTCGTCTCGCCACACCCGTAAAGTGGTCGATCCGTTTCTCGGTGTCAGTCCGATCATTCAAGAGGTCGCAGCGCAAGCCCATAAGATTCTCACCTCTGAAAGCCCAGTGCTCATTCACGGAGAGACCGGGACCGGTAAAGGCGTGCTCGCCCGCTGGTTGCATGGTCATGGTCCGCGTGCCGATGAAGCCTTTGTCGATGTCAACTGTGCAGGACTGTCGCGTGAGCTGTTAGACAGCGAATTGTTCGGCCATGAGAAAGGCGCATTTACCGGGGCAACGACCACCAAGCCTGGCTTGTTGGAGATTGCCCACCGTGGCACCGTGTTTCTCGATGAGATCGGCGATATGGACGTGCAGGTGCAACCAAAGCTACTCAAAGTCCTGGAGGAAAACAGCTTTCGTCGCCTCGGCGATGTCCGCGGTCGACCGCTCGACATCCGCCTGATCGCCGCGACCCATCAAAACCTGGCCGAACGCATACGCGAAAAGACCTTTCGTAATGATTTGTACTTCCGTATCAGTGCCATCCCGTTGTTCATGCCACCACTACGCGAGCGGCGTGAAGATATTCCCCTCCTGGCTCGCCATCTGCTCGCCCGCTCCGCCGCCGAAATGGGACGCGACGTTCTCTCGCTCACACCTGATGGCGAACAGGCCCTTCAGGCGTACACCTGGCCCGGCAATATACGCGAACTCCGCAATGTCTGGGAACGCGCCGTGCTCCTCAGCGATCAGCCCACGATTAGTCGTGCCGACCTTCGCTTTGATGTGCTCTCAGGGGAAGATACTGACAGTTACGATACGTGCTTGAGCCTCGACGAACTCGAACAACGTCATATCGCCCGGGTCCTGCAAGAAGAACAAGGGCATGTCGAGCGGGCTGCGCATCGCTTGGGGATTCCTCGCAGTACGCTCTATCAGAAAATCAAGAAGTACCAGATCTCCGTGTCTAGAATCTAGAAACCCGTCTAGTTTTCAGACTCGCGTTCTGTCCTTCCGCCCTACAACATCACCCAAGTCCTATCATTACAACAGTTTTGTCACCCCTCGGAGGTAGAGGTCTGGCGGTACACTCTTTGCGACGGACGGTTGAGTTATGCCGCTCAATATTCTCTTGGTTGACGATGAGGACACCATTCTGTTCGCCATGCGAGAATACTTCCAAGCCGAAGGCTACGAAGTTGACTGCGCCAAAGGTCTGCAGGAGGCAAAAGCAGCCTTGGCGCTCTATCGCTACACTGTAGTGATCACAGATTTACGACTCAGCGGGGTGGAAAGCAGCGAAGGGCTCACTCTGGTGGAGTACATCCGCTCGCACTGTGCGACGACACGGACAGTGATGTTGACGGCGTACGCATCCGCTGCCGTCGAAACCGAAGCGCGGCGTCGTGGGGTCGATGCGTTTCTCCACAAACTTACGCCCCTTCCCGAGATCGCGCATCTCATTCGCGGCTTGCTCACTGAACAAGAGCGCGCGCTGCTCACGGCCTCAACATCTTCTCGCCCGCTTGCTGACGTGCCCACGATCTTAGTCATCGATGATCAAGAAGAAGCCCTGATCTCAACGCGTCTCCTCCTGGAACAAGAAGGGTATCGCGTCCTGACCGCGCTGGGCGGGCACGAGGCCCTGGTACTCTTTCGTCCAGGAGCGGTGCAGCTCGTGATCGTCGACTACTTCATGCCACGCATGACAGGCGAGCACGTCGTCCAGGAAATTCGCGCGCGTGACAGCGATGTGCAAATGCTTCTGCAGACCGGCTATTCCGGCGAAAAGCCTCCGCGTGAGATGTTACGACTGCTGGACATTCAAGGCTATCACGATAAGTTAGATGGCCCAGAGCGCCTCCTATTATGGGTAGACGTTGCGTTGAAAGCCGCCGGCCAACTCCACAGGATGCGGACGGCAGAACAGCAAGTACAGCTCTCCCGCACGCAACTTCGCCGCCTGGCCGCGCGCTTATTTCACGTCCAAGAAATCGAACGCGAGGATCTCGGGCGCGAACTCCACGATCATTTGGGACAACTGTTGACCGCCGCCAAGATGGATGTGGAATGGGCACAGCGCGCCTGCCTCGCGACACAGCAAGAGTTGCAAGACCGCTTGCGAGAAGCGGTGAAGTCCATACAGACCGCCACAGGGGTGACTCGCACTCTCTCGGCTTCACTACGGCCTATGACGTTAAGTCGCTTGGGGTTGACCACTGCCATACGTGACTATGTCACCGACTGTGCACGTCGCAGTGGCATGGCAATACAATTCCTCAACGAGGAAAACACATTACCTACATTTGCGAAGGAATCAGCGATCAACGTGTATCGCATCGTCCAAGAAGCATTGAACAACGTGATCCGTCATGCTGCAGCAACGGAAGTGACGGTCAAGCTATGGTATAGGCACGAGGTCTGTTGGATCGCCATTGACGATAACGGCAAAGGTTTTGTTGTCGAACACGCGATACAAGGCCAAGGGCTCGGCTTAATCGGCATGCACGAGCGGGCCCAGTTGATCGGCGGGACCCTACAAATCTCTTCCAAGTCTGGGACCGGAACCACGTTGCTCCTCACCGTCCCCCTCTCAACTACCGGAGACACAGATGATTACTGTACTGTTAATTGACGATCACACCATCATTCGTCATGGCCTGCGGCGTTTATTGAGCGACTGCCCGGATATGCAGGTAGTGGGAGAAGCCGGTGGTGGGAAGGAAGGGATACGTCTCGTTCGTCAGTTCCAGCCGCAGGTTGCAGTGATGGATTTGTCCATGCCTGATATGGATGGACTCGATGTCACAAAGGGTATTCTATATGAAAAAAGCCCGACAAAAGTGCTTATTCTGACGATGCATGCCACTGCAGAATATGCCATGCGCTTGATGCAAGCCGGGGCACAAGGATTCCTCAGCAAGGAAGCGCCAAGCGATGAGGTGGTCACAGCCATCCGCGCGATCGCAGCCGGTGGTTCGTATCTTCCTCCAGCATTCGCGCAAGATCTGTCGCTTCGCTATGTTCGCCACGAGCCTGTCCAGTCACCGCTTGAGTCCCTCACTGACCGCGAACTGCAAGTCCTCAAGCGTTTAGCTGAAGGCGCGCGCTGTCGCGACATCGCCAAAGAACTCCACCTCAGTGTGAAAACGATCGACACTTATCGCGCCAAGGTGCTGGACAAGCTCGATTTACAAACGACAGCAGATTTAGTGCGTTTTGCACTCCATCATGGAATCACGACTGGAACGTGGTGAACACGATGTGATCAGAAAATTTCTGAGGCGCAATTCCAGGTTTTTCTGATCGTAACTGTCAAGTTTCTCGCTGCAACCTTTGCCATCACACGGCATACAATACCCCTTGTAGCTCGCGCCTGATGCGCTACACCATAAAGGAGTCTTCATGCCTGCACCTCTCTTCATCGTCGCCCTGTTGGCAAACATCTGGTCACTAATCCTACCGACAGGCTCATGGGCGGGCTGTGGCTGTGACAAACCACCACCGGCACCAGCCATCGTCATCCCACACGCCGCGTTTCCTGGCATGCCGGTGACGTTTTCCGACAGCAACCTACAGGTCGGGCAAACCTGGACCATCAATTTTCAACAACAGGGAACGACTGTTGCCAGTGCCACTGCGACGGTTATCCAGAAACGGGATCTTACGGACCCGAGTGGAACGACCTTCAGCCCACAAATGAACGTCACCCTTCCGGAGATGCCGGTCGGACCCACACAAATTGCGCTCTCCTCAACAAATGGAGAATTGATCGTGCCGGATTCCGTCTTTACCGTCGTTGCCAAGCCGCTCCTCATCTCCGAGCAAAATAAGGAATATGAGATGTCAAACTATACCACGGCAGTGGGAATCGATGGAACGGTTTATATGAGTGTCGGTGGACTCGGCGAAGTATGCAAAGCTATCTCATTTCAAGCTACACTTGCCAACACCCCCTTACGCGTCCAGCACATTATCATCATCAACGCGCAGGGGTTTTATATCGATACCTTGCACGCCCCGAATGCCGCACATTTTGCCGTTGTCCCGCAACAAGGAACTACGAGTGATACACTCTATTACTTTCGCCACTCGTTTGCTGAATACTGCGCCTCACACTTGCCTGGTGGCGCGAAAGAAGTCGATCCTGTCGACCCTAACTGGCATCGGGATGGAACTCCCCACGTTGATTACTCGACGCTGATTTTCGCCATTGCGGCTAAGCTGCCCGATGGGGCTTTGCCCCAGCCTGGATCGCTGTCCTCTCAACTTGATGGGCAGAGTCTCTTAGGTGACGGCACTGGTGCCTGGGAAGTCGAGCAGCCAGCCGAAATGGTCTCTGACGATGATGATGATGACGATGGCGACGATGATTGATCTAGTACGTACCGCGCGAAGGGTAAACCAACGACTATGAAAGCGAATGCCGATCCGGCTCCTGCACCGCTACCATCAACTCTATCCAGCTTTGATGATGTGGTAAGACCAGGCGACTACACGATTTTAGTCGTCGACGACCAAGAGGAAACTCGCGTCTCTACCCGCTTACTGTTGGAAAGTGAAGGCTATCAGGTGCGCACGGCCAACACGGGAACCGAGGCCCTTGCCCTGTTCGACCCGGAACACATTGATCTGGTCATCCTGGATTATCTTATGCCGCGTATGAATAGTGCACGGCTGATCCAGGAAATACGCAAACGTGACGCGAACGTGCACATTCTCTTGCAGACTGGCTACGCAGGCGAAGAAACCCCGCGTGAGATGTTACAGGGCCTAAATATCCAAGGGTATCACAACAAGATAGATGGTCCGGATCGGTTGCTCTTATGGATCAAAACCATCGGCAGAAACGCAACGCTCGCCAAAAAGCTCACCCAAGAACAGCACCGTGCCATGAAGTTGTACACGACGCTGCACGAAATATGTATGCGTCTCCACTTTATCCTGGCTGACTGCCGCTGCCTGCTCGATGACATACAGTCCTGCGAGACCACTAGAGCGGAATCAGAGCGCCGGTCGCTTGTTGATCGACAAGAGTGACATGGTGAAACCTGTAGAATCATCTGTACCGCTGCTCTGGTCGTTTTCGTACAGAAGACGGTGTCAGTCCTTTGCAATGACAAAAGCTCGTCTCATCAGTCTCAGAGATATTCTCCTGCTCGTGGTTGGTGCAAGCCTCTACACCCTCGCCTATCCGCCCTACGCATGGTCCGTCGCCGCGTGGGTCACTCTCACGCCGTTGTTCCTCGTATTGCGCGGCAAATCTCCACGAGCCGGCTTTGTCGCTGGCTTACTGTTTGGCGTCTTCGCTTGTATCGGTGTCACCGCCTGGGTGCATTTCGCCATCGCAGCGTACTTCTCGCTACCCTTTCCGCTTGACGTCATCTGTACGTTCCTGAGCTATGTGTGTTTTGGTGGCCTGTACATGGGGATCGTCTCTGCCTTGATGTGTATGCTGTTACGATCCTTTGCCCAGGGGACCGTCCCAACGTGGCTGCGGTGGTCTGCGGTACCGGCATTATGGGTGTGTGGCGAGTATGTTCGCTCCACACTCGTGACCGGGTTCTCATGGGGTGTGTTGGGGTATACGCAGTACCAGCAACTCTCGTTCATTCAGATCGCAGACATCACCGGCGTCTATGGACTTTCGTTTTTGCTCGCCCTCAGCAGTGATATTGTAACAGAGGGTATTCTAGCGTCGGGGTATTATCGAAAGCAGGGAGATACATCACCAAGAGTTTCTTTTCCCTGGATACCACTGGTCGCTTTCACTGTCACGTTTCTCTGCTCACTCTGGTATGGAGTGCAGAAACTGCGGCATTACATGGTCCCCCCATCAGAGGCTCCGCTAGCGGTCGCCCTGGTACGTGGGGATGTCCCTGGGGAACAACGCTGGCAGCGCATGTATTATGGGAGTACCCTCCTGACCTATCTCTCGCTTACCCGCCGCCACCTTGGTACCGTTCAACCCGCACCGGTGATCTGGCCCGAGTTCGCGCTTGGTTTTCATCTCGACCAAGAACCACGTCTCCGCGCCCAGTTGAATTGGTTCACCAAAGAACTCAACACCTTTCTCCTGCTCGGCGCGCCGCGTACGCAGATACAGGACGGCGTACAGCACTTCTATAACTCTGCGTACTTGCTCGCTCCGGGCGGGGCGCTAGTCGATGTCTATGACAAGAAACAGCTTGTGCCGTTTGCGGAGTACAGCTTGCCGTTCCTCCCAACCTTCACGAACCATACTGCCGAGGCGCCAAGCGAGTTTACCCCCGGAACCCGATCGACAGTTTTCCCGCTCGCTAACAACGTGTTTGGTGTGATGATCTGTTATGAGGTCACGTACCCGTACCTCGCACGCGACCTGGTGCTCAACGGCGCACAGTTTCTCGTCAACATCGCCAATGATACCTGGCTCAACGCTGGTGGTGAGGTTGCTGCAACCCAACACTTCGCCCTGGCTGTGTTCCGCGCGGTGGAAAATCGCCGTGTCCTGGTCCATGTCGCCACTCAAGGGATTTCCGGATTTGTTGATCCAAGCGGACGCCCATCCCAGGAGTCCGCTGCGCACGAAGGCGTCCTCATCGGCAACGTGGCGCCTCACGATACAAAGACCATATATACGCACTACGGCGATTGGTTTGTCTGGCTGAGTGCTGGCGTTGCACTGGCAACGTTGCTGTGGCCGGTCCGGTCACGGTATCGACAGGAGAAACGACCATGACCACCACAACGCATCATCCATGGCAGAAGCGCTGTGCAGTCGCCCTCGCCGCCATTATCCTGGGGCTTGCAATAGTCTGTGCCATGACCAGTGTACGCTGGGTTGGTGGCACGTTCCCCGGATTTGTCATTCTCGCCAACCGTGTAATCGCCGCAGTGAGTTTGCCCCACTGGTCTATCGCTCCCCGCCAAGATGTCTATCACCACCAAATCGTCGCAGTGAATGGGCAACCAGTGACCACGACTGCAGATGTTTACACGACAGTCGCCACACTCCCACCAGGCACACCGCTTACGTACAGCCTAGTCAAGGGTGAGCATCACACCGAGGTCTCGCTTCCCTCGCAAGTCTTCACAGTGAGAGACTATAGTCTGCTCTTTCTTGCGTACCTGTTTACCGGGCTGAGTATTGCCTTGACCGGCATCGCCGTGTGGTTTCTCCAGCCAACCAACGCCGCGAGTCGGGCGTTATGTGTCGCGGGTTTTACGACGGGAGTCTTTGGGATCACAGGCGCAGATCTGTATGGCCCCCACTGGTTTTTTCGCCTGCATATTGCGGCGGAAGCACTCTTTCCGGCAGCGTATGTCCACCTTGCTCTGGTTTTTCCCACTGACCGTCTCCGTCGCTTTCGGAGCGTCTGCATCAGTATTCCGTATATCATCGCGGCAGCCCTGGTCGTCGCGTATCAACTCTTTCTGTATCACCCGACAACGTATTCGTTTATTTACAGCTTGTGCATGGTGTATGTTGGCGTCGCTGGAGCAGCGCTGCTAGGAAGTGTGCTATGGGACTATTGGACCACAACGTCCTAATTGGTGCGGCAGCGCGTTCGGGTGATCTGTCTGGGGTTCCTCAGCGGCTATGGACTCCCAGTGATATTGTTGTTCTCCTCGGGCATCACCGGTGGAGAGGTTCCGGTCAATTACATGGCGTTTACCGGATTTCTCTTCCCAATGAGCCTTGGGTACGCCATCGTCAAGCACGACTTGTTCGATATTGATGCCCTGATCAAACGTGCAGCTTACTACCTGGCGTTGACCACTATTCTGACGCTTGCATACATCGCGCTCCTTGCCGTGCTGAATCTGCTTCTCCACGCCTCTGATCTGACACGCTCCCCCTTGTTCCCACTTGGCTTTGCCATTGCCGTCGTGCTGCTCCTCAATCCCCTCAAAGAACAGCTACAAAGCGTGCTCGACCGCCTGTTTTTTCGCTTACGCTATCATCCTCAGAAAGTTCTTGAGCAAACCGGAAGTGTGCTGGTTTCGACCTTGTCCTTCGGCCAGATTCTGCCCCTATTGTGGAACACCATTCGTGACACCCTTGGTGTCCAGCACGGCAGCATTTTTCTGCCGACCTCGGATCGCAGCCAATATGTTCCAGTGTACCCGCGCGAAGGAGAATTCCGACCTCTTCCCCGAACCGTCTCTCTCGTCAGTATGGCACGGCAACAAAGCCGTGTACTCACTATATATGATCGTCCCCTGGAGTGTACCGAGACTCCCGATGCACAGGATCAGCGAAACTTCCTCGAACGCCACCAACTCCAGATGCTGGTGCCCATGAGTTTCAAAGACGAAGTCATAGGCGTCATTGCGCTTGGGCGGAAAGAATCCGGCGGATTCTTCTCAGTCGCGGATCGGGATTTTCTTATTGCTCTTGCCAATCAAGGTGCGTTGTCAGTTGCCAATGCCCTTGCCTATCAAGAAATTCAAACATTGAATACCAGTCTGGAGCAAAAAGTCGCTGAGCGCACCCAAGAGCTCGCGCAGAGCAATACTGAACTTCACAGTTCGTTAGCACGGCTTGAACAAGCGTATCAGGATTTACAACGAAGCCAGGACAATCTCATCCGTGCCGAACGCATGGCGGCGCTCGGGCGGCTAAGGCGGTGGCAGGAAACAACTTACCGCAATAGTGATTGACCGGAGTGGAGAGCCTCTGCACAAGAGCAGGGATGAGAGACGAGACCATTGTGTGCTGGCTTCGGTCTAAGTATCGAAGTCTGGTCGAAGAGCTGGATGAACGCGGGCGAC
>VGTJ01000205.1 GCA_016874775.1 Deltaproteobacteria bacterium | reverse complement strand
GCACTGTCTCGTTTCTGCCTCCACGCTCCGCGCCGCGCGCTGTGGAGGACTCAGAATGACACGATTTGAAGTCTGGAGTGTAAAGGGGACGAATGTTCTCAGGTCTGATGTAGCCCTCAGCCTATAGCCTCTTTTCCTCCTTCATTCTTAACCACCCTCTTTTCGTCCTCGTGTTCCCCTGTCGCCCTATCGATGCTATAGCCTGACTATCACTACAATAAACAAGGGCCATTAAGGAGGAGCCATTATGCACGTTGGTTACGGAGCCGCTTTTCAGAACCCCAACAATGCCATGTCTGATGCGGAAGTGTACATGGGCGAGGTCAAGCTGGCAGAGCTCGCCGAGCCATTAGGGTTCGATTCAGTGTGGTCGATCGAGCACCACTTCACCGATTACACGATGTGTCCAGATCCGTTGCAGTTTCTTTCCTACATGGCAGGGAGAACCTCGCACGTAAAACTCGGATCGATGGTTGTCGTGCTACCGTGGCATGACCCAATTCGTGTAGCTGAGCAAATTTCTTTGCTTGATCATGTCTCTAATGGCCGTTTCATTCTCGGCATTGGTCGTGGTCTTGCTCGGGTTGAATATGAAGGATTTCGTCTCGATCAAAACAAAGGTCGCAATGACTTCGTCGAATATGCCGAACTCGTACTGAATGCATTAGAAAAGGGCTACATGGAGGGTGGCACCAAGACGCAACAGCCTCGTCGCGACATTCGCCCCTACCCTGCCCGTTCGTTCAAAGGCCGCACCTATGCTGCCGCAGTCTCCCCCGAGTCAATGCCGATCATGGCCAAGCTCGGCGTTGGCTTGCTCGTCATTCCACAGAAACCCTGGGATGTCGTGAAAAAGGATTTCGAGGTCTATCACAAAGTGTGGAAAGAAGTGAACGGCGCCCAGCCTGCCCCGAAGCCGCTCTGTGGCGGTTTCTTCTATGTTGATGAAAATAAAGACCGTGCCGAAGAACGCGCTATGCACTGGATCTCCGCATATTACCACACCGCAATGAAGCATTATGAAATGACTTCAGAGCAGTTCGGCTCATACAAGAGCTACGAATTTTACAGCGGAGTTGGAAAGTATATCGCTCGTCATGGTCTGGATGGTGCGGCACAGGATTTTGCCAAGCTCATGCCGTTTGGCACTCCCGATCAGGTACTCGAAAAGTTATCGTTCATTAAAGACACCATCGATATGAACGGAATCATGTGCAACTTCAGCTATGCAGGAATGCCGTTCGACGAATGTGAACGCAGCATGCGCTGCTTCGCGAAGTATGTTCTCCCAGAACTGAAAAAATGGAAGGTCGAACCGCTCGTCGAACCCAAACCGTTGAAGATGCCTGCACCGGCGGCAAAAGCAGCGTAAGCATCGATTGTCAATCTTAACGATAAAAAAGGCAGCCTCATCGAGCTGCCTTTTTTGTTGGTGCACTACAAATGCCGGAGACGGGAATTGAACCCGTACACCCAATTAAGGATACAGGATTTTAAGTCCTGTGCGTCTGCCAATTCCGCCACTCCGGCATAGAGGTGTTTGGTAAGGGCACTATCTATATCGTGCGCAACAAAAAAAATCCAGTTTGACTCGTTCCGGCTTTCGCATTAAGGTAACGACCAATTCAGTAAGAGGCGTTCAACTCATTCTTGCCGCTGTTCTGTGGCAGTTACAACACACATGAAACGCATCGTTGTTGTTTTTCCTCTTTTGTTGTGTGTGGCACTGATCTCCTCGGGCTGTCCGACAAAGCGCTTTCCCTGGACAACCGCTAAGCCCACCTCCCTCTCCCCCAAGGACACGCCAATGATTGCGAAAGCGATCCCCGGATTAACAGATAAGCCTGAGAGCAACCCACAGTACGTCACCGAGGAAGACCTGCTAAAGATCGTCAACGAGTTTCAACGCGTAGCAGCGAAAGATACCTATCGCTTCCCGATCCCAAAAGATGTCACCGGGGCCAACGTCTACAAGGCAACCTTAACACGACTTCAGGATTATGAAGCGAAACATCCAGGGGCATATCCCGAAATCCTCGCCTTTACCCGTGGTCGAGCGTACGAAGGCCTGCATGAATACGAGAAGGCAATCGCACAATATCAAGTTGTGAGTCAGAGTAAGCATGCACTGAAAGACGAAGCGACAAAGGCAGTGGAGATACTCATTCGCTTTCGTGACCTGAGGCACACCCCACCTTCAGCAACCACACCACTCGAATATCTCAAGTCTCTGGACCAGCAAATCTCGGTCTGGCAAGAACTACAAAAATTGCAGCCCAACTCCGTGTACGAGGCTCTCGCAAAAGAAGAAGAGGAACGCTTAGACCAGGCGAAAGTAACCTTCCTCGTGATCAACCGCCATCGGATCGAAGATGGCAACGAAAGTGTCGTCCTCGCCTATAACCAGCTCCTCATCAAGCATAAGGAAAGTAGGAATCAATACCGCTATCAGGTCGAGTTCGGGGATTTTTACTTTGCCTTGGCACAAGAGTATGTTGCGCAAAATGATCCACAAAGCTTACAGTTTGATTCGTCAATTTTCGAAGGAGTTGGCCGATCCGCGCTTCGCCTGTATGCTCACGTCGCGCAGGAAGATGGCATCATCGAAAAGCTGGAAGCAAAGGCAAAACTTGACGCGCTTGAAGCGTACATGGCCAAGATTGGCAAGCTCAGTCGCTAACGAAGAGCGCTGCAGTAATGAGAATGGGGATTCTATGAACGCGAATAGAAACCGAGTCGTGTCGTCCGTGTTTCTTTTCATCACTTTGATAGTAACAACCAGTGTTTGTGCAGCACCCGAGCCCTCGGCAGCCGCCCGGGAGTTCACCGACCCCTTGATGCGAAAACTCAACGACTTTCTTCCCACGTACACGCCGTTCACACCGCTCGAATCGCCAGATCGCTATTTCCCCGATGCCGTCGGGAAAAGGGTCGCTGACGCCATTGTTCACGCCTATTTGCAAGACCCAACTGCCGTCGAGCAACGTGCCCGAGAACTTTCAGAGCATGATGCGAAACTTGTCACCAGTGGTGAACAGCCAACCGGATTGACTTCCTACCTCTTCGCGCTCGCGAACGAGCCATCGCCGGTAGATACTGCGGCAAATTCCGACCTTGCGAAAGCCAGTTCTTCTCCCGAGGCGCTGTTGCAATACGCAGACCAGCTTCTCGCTGACGAGAAACGCGATCGGGTTGGTCGCCGCTTCAATTGGATCCTCTCGACGTTCGACATCGGCAGCTTGCTGTTCGGCGCTCCTCGCGCACCCATGCCATACGGAGCGCAAGGAGTCGTCTCTGAGTGGAGTAGCAGTAACGATCCTGCCCCACGTGAACGCAAGGCGCTCGTCTTTTACCGTGAGTTTCTCCGCCGCTTTCCTGAAGATGCGCGGGTCAAGGACGTCGAACAGAAAGCACGCGACCTCGATACGCGACGCAAACAAGCGATGCTCAACGTCGAACTGGGCCGTGCTGAAGCTGCCTTCAAAAAAGGCGACTATTGGGGAGCGAATTTTCACTACCATCTCGCCCTCATGGTTGATGAATCGTCAACCAAAGCAAGAGCAGGGTTAGATCAGGTCGCCGCCCAGCTGCAACAAAAAGAAGACCTGGCAACAAGTACGCCTCGCGATCCGTTAGCTGACATGAAGGCGGCGGAATGGGAACACAGCAAACAGACATTTCAATATTTGCTGCCTGGCAGTGGTTTTGTCAAAGACAATTTTGTCGTGGCCGGCACCCAGATCGCCACAGAAGGGCTGGCTGGCGCCGCGACATTTGGTGCGCTGACGATAGTTCAGACCGCCGCCAAACTCTTCCGGCTTGCAACCAGCAATCCAGTCCCGCGGCAGAAAGTCATCACCGCCGGTGAAGAGTATGTCCATGAGACTCCGCCTGATGAACGCAATCCCGAAGTCTATGAGACGTTAGCAAAAGCGTATGAAAGCGAAGGCAGACTAGATAAAGCCGTGTCGTACTATAAGCTGCTCGGCAAACAGGACGAACAAAAACGTGTGCAGGAACATGCCGGTCAAGCAATTCTGAACATGGCCAAAAAGAGCGAACGCCAAGAACAGAAAGAGAATTATTTACGCACCTTGGTTGAGCAATACCCAAACACCAAGGCAGCCCAGGAAGCCGCACCACTCCTGCGCGAACTCGACTTACCAGCCAATCGCGGTCTGCGGTTAACCAAAGCGTTTCTTCGTGAGCATGAGGAACTCGTCGGTCCACGTGGGCTGGGCCTTAAACCAGAGTTATTCGACGGAGATGTCGATAATGTCGAGTTAGCTGACGAAGGCCTCACGCTGCTTGGCAGTGGTGAAGTGGCCTTGCAGTTTCGCAGTGAGCAAGGATCGCGCGCGAAAGTCTATGCGAGCCCGAACCAACGCTGGGAACAGTTTTGGCGGCAGTTTCGTGCCAAAGGTTACGAGCAAGCCGCAACGCGCGGAGACCAGGGCTTGGCACTATTAGCGCAAGGGGCAGAGGCCGCAGATCGCACCCTGAAAAGCTCACGCGAAAAAAATGACGAAGAAGGCTGGCGCATGCTGCCATACTTATCTGGCAGCGTCGGCGGCTCAGGCGTCGACTTTCGTGGCACCCTACCAAAGGAAATTGCCGGTACACGTCTCTCCTTTGGCAGCGATCAGCGCAGTTCTTATGTTGGGATGGAGGTACCGGTCCCCTTTATTCCGGTTGACTTTCTCTTCCTCGGACGCAATGGCATACCGTCTCTCTATCCAAGGATTCGTCTTCCTGAATCATCGATAAAAGACGAGACGCTGTATCGTTAGCGAGCGGTCTGCCCGTCGAGGAGAAAGTTTAGTAGCCTATTGCATCAATTCTGATGCGTCCGACTCCGTCATGCCCGCGCAGGCAGGCATCCAGGATCTTCAAGTAGAAACCTTTGGTTATTCCTTCTGGATTCCCGCTTTCGCGGGAATGACGTCTTCAACCCAATCCTCAAATTCGTTGCTCCAAACAACCTAGTTGTCGAGTCTCATGACATCGCGTACTCATTTTTGTGCAAAAATCCAAGAAATTCGACGAATTCTTAGTGCGCGATGTTATGAGACCTGACACCTAGTCACTTTGTCCCTATAGCACCTTGGCGCTGCTCAAGCTGTGATACTCTCGTCACCAATTCCTGAATCGCTTGTTGTTGGCTGCCAATCGTTTGCTCTTGCTGAATGGTATAGAGCGTCAGCTCTTCGATCTTCTTGAGTAACTGCATCTACATCTCACTCAAGTTCACACCCTGTTGCTTGATCATTGCCGCTGAGGGAATCTCCGGCAGATGTTGTTCTTGCTTGATGTACACCGCTAACTCCGAGAGGAGGCGGAGTTTGTAGTCCGGTGCGAACACATAGTCGGGCACGGTGAGTTGCGTACCATCATCGATGAAGCTGCCGTTGGTAATGCGAATGTTGCCGTTGACATGGAGGCGGTCGAGTGGCTGGGGCTGGAGGCCGGGAATGCCAATGCCGACGTTGCCTTGATTATCGATAATCATGCGTTGGACGTTAGCGGTGGCGAACCGTAAGGAGGGATTAGGGGCAAGAGAACCGGGCGCAGGCCGGACGTTGAAGAAGCCCGAGCCCAGACCAAAGGAGGCCGCGGAGTAGCCGAAGTTAAAGGCCGTGCCGTTGGCAGAGGGATCGGGCCCGATGGCATTGAAGACATCGGCAGTCGCTAAGCCGAACATATGCAGATTGCCACCAGGGACATCCGTGCCAAGTCCGACCTGACCCGTGCCATTGATGAACAAAGAATTTCCCGGGGCAGCCCCTGAGATAGAAACAATATCGACCTCGTTGTCAAGACCGGCCCCTGGACCCTCAAAGGCGAGAAAACCATTATTGTATTGCAGCCCGAATTCGCTATTGTCATCTGTATCGACGAAACCAATTTCCGGAACCGGGGAGATAACATCAAGCAGCTGGTTTCCTCCAGCTTGAGTGCCAATATCGACGAGGCCAGTACTGGAGGGGCCGCCGAGAACCTGTAGTCTTGTTCCTGGTGTTGTCGTGCCAATCCCGACACGGCCTGTACTACGGTCGATAAAGACTGATCCATTCACTAGCGACATATCCCCATTGGCGTCGACCACGATACTTTTGTCGGCATTGCCCCCTGTGGACGTGAAATCAAGCACGAAGGAAAAATTCTTGATGTCGCTGAGTCTCCAGCGTTGCGTCGTGGCATTGGGCGAATCGGCAAAAATCTGCCACTCGATGTTGGCGAGGTCGGTGTCATCAAAGAGGAGCTGAGGAGACGCACTCGACGCGGTCAGATCCGCCGCCTGCGCCGTGGGCACTAGCCAGTCTAAAACTGCCTGTCCGAGCTGAGTGAGGGTTTGCTGCACCTGCGCAATCGTAGGTAGCTCTAACGCGGAATACGGCTCGTCTTCCGGTGGCGTAATTACCCCACCCTGCACCGTAAACCCGCCCCAGACACGGCCACTACGTCGTCCAGACTGTTCACCCTTCTCTGTGGGCAATGGCGCAGGACTGCCAGTGGGCTCCTGCCACGTCACCCACACTTCATAGCGATAGTAGCCGTCAACTTTCGCCGTGTGCGGCAGCCATTGCACCGGCTCGCCCTTCGTGTGCAGATCCACCACAAAGTGATCGGCAGGATCGACAATCTTCACCGTCATCGCTACCACGTGCGGCACCTTGCCCGGCTCAATATGCACCAGGTTTGGGGCGATCCGCACGATCGCTGGGGGCTCTGTCGTTTGGCTCCAGCTCCGTGTAGGCAGACAGAGAAACATTGCGCTCACTGTGATCAACATCGCTACCTGGCTACCAAGACTCTGTCGCATAATTTGTCCTTTCTTTATGTTGCGTGAATCCGTTATCGAAGCGTGTCGGGACGCTCAGCTTGCTGCTCCAGCGCATCAAGTCGACGGCGTAACTCGACAATGGTTTGCGTGTATTCCTGCTTCATATGCCTCAGCTCACCAATGGTTTGCTCCTGCTGCTGATTAACATGTTCCTGACGCGTGATGGTCTCCTCTTGCTGAATCGTGTACAGCGTCAGCTCTTCGATCTTCTTGAGCAGTTGCATCTGCAGCTCGCTCAGATTCACTCCTTGTGCCTTGATCGTTGCTGCTGAGGGAATCTCCGGCAGATGCTGTTCTTGCTTGATGTACACCGCTAACTCCGAGAGGGGGCGGAGCTTATAGTCCGGCGCGAACACATAGTCGGGCACGGTGAGTTGGGTCTCGTTGGAGATGAAGACACCGTCAGCGCGAATGTTGCCCTGCACGTGCAGTTTGGCCACTGGGGCGACATCGGGATTACCAGGACTCGCCCCGAACTGACCAATGCCGACATTACCGAGGTTATCGATGATCATGCGTTGGACGTTAGCGGTGGCAAAGCGCAAGGAGGGATTGGGGGCAAGAGAGCCAGGCGCAGGCCGGACGTTGAAGAAGCCCGAGCCCAGCCCAAACGATGCACCAGAGTAACCGAAGTTGAAGGCGTTGCCATTGGCTGCGGGATTAGGGCCGATCGCATTGAAGACATCGGCAGTCCCGGGACCAAAGATATGCAGATTCCCCCCTGGGGTCGCCGTCCCAATCCCCACCCGGCCAACACTTGGGTTGTTGGGGTCGTTTTGCAAAAGCAATGTGTTCGTGGGAACGTTCGCTCCGATTTGGAAGGGAAAGGTATTGTTTGATTCATCTTTAAAGGCGATACCGGTTGCCGACAACAATCGCCACGAAGTTGACCCTTCCCCGATGGTGACGGCGGTGAGGCGCAGTGTCGGGAGAAGTCCAACAATGTGGAGGTCATCCGCAGGGATTGTCGTCCCAATCCCAACATGGCCGCTACTGCGATCGATAAAGACTTTTCCATCCGCGAGCGACAGATCGCCGTTGAGATCGACCACCACACTCTTGTCAGCATTAGTCCCTTGCGAGGCGAAATCCAGCACCGTCGAGGCATTCTTGGCATCGGCTAACTTCCAACTTTGCACCCCGAACGTTGACACATTGCTCACAATCTGCCACTCGATCCCTGCCAGATCGGTATCATCAAAGGTAATTGTAGGCGCAGTACTGGATGCGGTAAGGTCCACAGCTTGTGCGGTGGGGACCAGCCCTCCTATTAAGCCCAACGTCACAATCGTGAGCCATCGTGCGAAGCACCGTAAACGTCGATAGACCATTCTCCGGGTTCCTCCTTCTGCTCGTGTCCGCTGCCAATATTCGCAATGTCTACCCTCTTAGGCGTAACAAAAGGTGGAACAGTTGTTCCTAAACGGGCAAAACCGAGAAAATTTTTTCATGACGGTCGTGGAATCGGGACTTGTGCAGTAGCGCAATGGCGTGAGAGCATGAACGTGAGAGGTCGCAGGTGGGACGCTTGCTGTGCGCTCCGGCGTGACCCGGTAGGACCTCTGACTCGGCCCCATTCTATGCTACGTTCAGAGCAACCCGAGCCCGTTCACAGGAGAGGTGATGCAATGACTCTTGAGGAAGCAATTGTTGCAAAGTTACAACGGCTGCCAGAAAGCACCCGAGCGAAGATTCTCACCCTTATTGATGAGTGGATCGAGCAGCACAGTACGAGGGAGAATAAAGAGGCACAACACGCGCTAGCGGTTGTTCAAACCACATGGGCAACACTGACGCTCGATCCGGAGACACTCCACTGGGTCGCGGAAGATAAAGAGCTGGAATATGATCTTGGCTGAGCTGCGGGATGGTCATAGTGTGTTTGTTGATGCCAACATCTTCATCTACCATTTTGGTGGACATTCTCCCCAATGCAAAGCACTCTTGGAACGCTGCGCCCGACGCGAGGTACAGGGATACACATCTACGCCCGTTCTGGCCGAAGTGCTGCATCGTCTTATGGTTGCTGAGGCAATCACAAAAGGGCTAGTCTCAGCTAAAACAGCGGTGAGAAAACTGGGGGAAACACCAGCGCTGGTCAAACAACTCACGCAGTATCAAGACCACGCAAATAAAATTCCCCTGATGAACATCACAATTCTCGCTCTTACGTCTGAAATCGTACAGACAAGTGCGACAGTTCGCCAGGGAGAAGGGCTGCTGACAAATGACTCTTTAGTTGTTGCTTGTATGCGTACACACGGGCTCAAAAAGTTGGCTACTGCAAACGGTGATTTTGATCACATCAATGACCTTGAAGTGTACAAGCCGACAGACCTCAAAGAGAGCTGACGGTTCACTACGCACCACCGCATCGCGGCCCTCCTAAAAACGTATGCCTGTTACGCCTCGGCAAATTCACCCTCACTATAGGTGAACTGTACGACGTTAGTTTCTGGCGTACGTGGCGCTTACGGCGTCTGTTGCCGTCCATGCTCTAGGGCCGACAAGCGAGCAAGCGCTGCGGCAAGTGTCTGTTCGAGAGTAACAATGCGAGCAGCTTGTGTGGTATTGGCGTGCTCTTGTTGAATGGTGTAGAGCGTGAGCTCTTCGATCTTCTTGAGTAATTGCATCTGCATCTCACTCAAGTTCATCCCCTGTTGCTTGATCATCGCCGCCGAGGGAATCTCTGGCAGATGCTGCTCTTGTTTGATGTACGCCGCTAACTCCGAGAGGGGGCGGAGCTTATAGTCCGGCGCGAACACATAGTCGGGCACGGTGAGTTGCGTACCATCATCGATGGTGAGCTTCCGGTAAAGCCGCTTGACACCCGAGGTTGAGAGACAGCAAGAGCTGCTGCGTGGCTGTTCGCACCAAACTCTCACGGCCAGACCGATGCAACGAGCACGAGATGTGAAGCCCTCCAGGGGTTGTTGAGCGTTCCGGCAAGCCTGCGTGACACGAGTCAGGCAAGTTGAGTAGAGTCGGGCCT
>VGTJ01000204.1 GCA_016874775.1 Deltaproteobacteria bacterium | reverse complement strand
TCCTTTCGTTCAGCAAGGGCGCCAAAGCCGTATATTTGTGTCGAATGAATTCCACTTGCTCCGCTCGTGTCATGCCAGCAGGGTAGCCGCCTCAAGCTGCTTGTTCAATTTGTTTTTTCTAAGTGCCTAAGATCAAGAAATATGCAGAGCACTGTGGCGGTTCCATTCCATGGAAAACCTACAAGGAACAACACGAGATGCGCGAATTCTTTCAACTCGCGCGGACGGTGTCCAAACTCACATACCAGGAGCGGCTGCTCAATGCCGGCATTCCGGATTCGGACGTCTTCCTCCAGCAAGCCGAAGCGTTGGCTGCGGAAAACCGCGTACGAGCCTATGTTTTGTTCGATGATGCCAAACCCGTGTCCTATCTTTATTGCCCAGTGAATGACGGCGTGCTTATTTATGCCTACCTTGGTTATGATCCCGAGTACAGGAATATGTCGGTGGGCACCATACTACAATGGTTAGCGCTAGAGCAGCTTTTCGCCGAAGCGTGTTTTAAGGCCTTTGACTTCACCGAAGGCGAGGGAGATCACAAACGCTTGTTCGCTACGCACGAGCGGCAATGTGCGAACGTTGTCTTTGTCAAGAAGACATTGCGCAATATGGCAATTGTCCATGGCCACCTTTATATGGAAACTCTTTCGAAGCGGCTTGGCGGATTGTCCGAGAAGTTTGGCCTGAAGACGAAAATCAAAAGGATACTGCGCTTTGGTAGATGAGTTTTCCTACGCCAATGCAGCGTTCACAGCAACGAATCGAGAGGATACTTCGTGGATCTGGTAAAACATCTACAGTCGGCTTGGAAGCGTCATTCGTTAGGAAGCTTTGTACAACTCGCAGTGAAAAACGTTGTTCTCTACGCAAAAGATGCCTTCTCTGGGCGTTTATTCCAAAAATCTGCGGTGCAACCGTCGGAGTTCGATAGCTCCCTTGGTGTCGATACCGAAGAAATTCGTGAGCTCTGGTCTCTTGATGTCGACGCCGCCGACAATGCAGCCTATGCCCATCGTTATCAGCCTTCTCCGCATGCTTTCGCTACCCAGGCTATTAAGGGGTTGGTTATCGATCACAGCCGGTTTACCTTCGTAGATTTTGGCGCGGGCAAAGGCCGAGTCTTACTGATCGCTGCGCAATGGCCCTTTAAGGCGGTCTTTGGTGTCGAATTCTCGCGCGAACTCTGCGAGATCGCCTCTGCCAATCTGAAAAAGATTCCTCCAGAACGATGTCGGGCTGGCCGGGTCGAATGCCACCACGAGGACGCATTACGCTACGCGCTGCCGGATGGACCGCTGGTCTGTTATTTCTACAACCCCTTCACCCGACCCTTGATGGTGGACATGGTAGAAAGACTGGCAACGGACCTCAAGAATAATCCACGAGAGGTGTATATTCTCTACGCGCAGACCGATAACAGAGACCTATTCGATAAGCAGGACTTTTGGGAGCCCATTGAGAGCACTGACTTTCATGTGATTTATCGCGCACGTCTCGATAAGCTGCCAACGCACGCTTAACGCGAGGCTTCCTACGCTTGCGCGCTTTTTTGCTCAACATTTGTTTTCTTGCACAAGCTTGCGGGCACGTTCACGTTCTAGATCAAGTTCGGTCTTAATTCCTAATGCATTCAGCACAGTGTTCGCTTCTTCTAATGAAGTGCTTGCAGTAACGGCGCGGGCTGGCCGTGCGACGGTTGCGAAAACCGCCGTCGGAGTAAGGTAGAAGGTCAGAGTCGTGAGCGGGGTCAGTTTTACCGTATGCTCATCATAGCGGATACTGGCTTCTCCCCATGCTCCCTTAGCGCAGCGCAGTGGAAGAGCGCTCGCTTCGGTTGGGACTTTTTCGATCACATCTTCAAGCTCGCAGACGATCTGTGGCGTCAGTGCGGTTGCTCCCAGGAGTCCACCTGCCTCTGCAACGCGAGCGAGTGCACGCTCTATCTCATATGTCGTCAGTTCTCCATCGCTGCCGTAACCGAATACTCCCCAGATCGTCGGCACTCCTTTTTTCTCTAGTTCGGTAAATGCAGCAAGCATAACCGCATCGGCTAATGGGCTACGCAATCCTACTTCTTCACCATAGGCGAGAGAATCGCCACCGACATCGATTCCAACAACAAGGTCTATTCCCAGCGCTGTTATGGCGGCTTCGAGGCCGGATAATGCTCCAGCCACACCTCCGTTGATATCGATGTGCAATACTTCCCTACCATACAGGGCGGCCATCTCCGTCTCTGTAAACCGCACCCCGGTATGAGAGTGTGTCGAGCCGTTTACCATCCAAGCATATGGATGTAGGGCACGCACGTTCCTCACTTCTAGTAATCCTCGCGGCCCTGGAAGGGGATCATAGACGAAACGCTCCCAAGGTAATCCGCCTAGTGTAAAACGTAGCCCGCAGAACTCCAAGAATCGAGCTGTCGCGAGTGCGCCGACGACGCCTCCACCGCCTCCCACGCCAATGACTAATGCATGGGCGCCGCGTTTGAGCAAGGTTTCGAGAGAGTGAGGAACCTGTACCATAAAAAATGTTTCTCGTGAAACAGTTGTAAGTAGTAGGTTAACTATCTGATTGTGAAGTTTTACTTTGTGTAAGTGGAAAATGTTGCGTTGTCGGTGAAGTTTATGAAGAAAAGATGAGGAGCCACATCAGTCGTGGATATAGACTAATGTTCCCAGTGAAACCATTTTTTCAAATTCTTTCATGTCACCATTAAGGAAGGAAATACAGCCTAGGGTCCAGTTAATTTTTGCCCGGTTAAATGCTTCGCGATCGCTTCCATGTATGCCTATGGCTCCACCTGGTCCAGGGCCTCCATGCTTGTGGCCCGGAACTTTTCCCTGAGACAATTCTTGGCGATAACGTCGGGCATCCTCTTCGGAGGGGTAATCCAGGAGCATGAATCGCCACCACCGCGGATGCGGGTCACTGTCGATAATCGTATAGAGGCCGTTCGGAGTGCGCCGGTCTCCCTGATACAACTTGCGTCCGGGGTTTCGCCCCAACACCACGGGAAAGGTGCGTACCAGTTTCCCGTAATTGTAGATGTTGAGTGTCTGGCATGACTTGCTGACGGTGACAACGGTGCGCTCGTCCTGCCCCCAGGGGAGGGAAATTTCAGGATCCACTCGGTCAAAGGCCTCAACTTGAGGCACCTCTTCGACAAGCTGGGGCTGAGGCTGAGGAGTACAACTCGATAGGAATGGGAAAGACAAGAAGAAAAGACTCAAGACTATTCGCCGCACCAACATCACCCTCACAACATCATTATCGAGAAAAACTGAATGCTCTGCAACTGCGCTGCGGCCTTGCTTGGGTACGACGAAGACGATTTAATGCAGGAATTGTTTCTTGGGAGTGTGGGGTGGCACGCGAAAAAGCCATCGGTATTTTTGATTCTGGTATCGGAGGGTTGACGGTCCTTCAGCAAATTGCCCGACTGTTACCGCATGAGACGCTTGTGTACCTCGGCGATACGGCACGCTCGCCATACGGGACCAAGTCTCCTGATGTCGTTCGCCGTTATTCTTGTGAGAACTCGGATTTCTTACTCGAACGTGGACTCAAAATGCTGGTCGTCGCTTGTAATACTGCCTCAGCAGTGGCGCTTGACGTATTGCGAGAACGTTATGAGGTGCCCGTGGTTGGCGTAATTGAACCAGGAGCCCGCGCGGCGATACGGCGTAGCAAGAATGGTCATATCGGTGTGATTGGGACAGAGGCAACCATTAGCAGCGGTGCGTACACCCAAGCCTTGCGAGAATTAGATCCTGAAGTCGAAGTGTACTCCCGTGCCTGTCCGATGTTTGTTCCACTCGTGGAAGAGGGATGGATAGATAACGAGGTCGCACGCGGGGCTGTGGCTCGTTATCTGAAAAGCCTGAAGCAAAGTGCCATCGACACACTCGTGCTGGGCTGTACCCATTACCCGCTGCTGAAGAAATGCATTGGTGAGTTTTTTGGACCCCAGGTTGCGCTGGTCGACTCCGCGGAAGAAACTGCAAAGGTTGTGAAAACAACGCTCCTCAGTTACGGTTTACTGCGACGACGGGGACATGGTGGAGCCAGTTTTTTTGTGACAGACGTACCCGATCGGTTCGTGAAAGTGGGTGCTCGTTTCCTGGGCGAGCAGATTGAGTCTGCGGTACGAATTGAGCGCTAAATGGCTACGCTTTTGTCGCCGATAGAGGTACAATGGCGCCGACCTCGTGCAGTAGTCCCACCAGAGAATTTGTAAGGGGGTAGGGAAAAATTATGTTCAGTGCCTTGCTACGCAAGCTCATCGGCAGCAAAAACGACCGAGAGCTGAAAAGGCTTCGTTCCGTGGTAGCAGAAGTCAATCAATTCGAGTCAGAACTCACCAGCCTCGATATGGATGGATTACGGGCAAAGACTGACGAGTTTCGCAGTCGTATTGCTGAGGTGACCCAACCGGCGCGAACCCAACTGGCTGAAGCGCAGGAACAATTGCACGCTGCCGAAGATGACGAGGCACGCATGCAGTGGCAGGAGGAGGCTGAGCGGTATGAAAAAGAGGTGCGCCAAGCTGAGGCTGAGGCGCTGAACGAAATCCTCCCCCACGCCTTTGCGGTTGTCCGGGAAACCTCACGCCGAGTGACAGGCATGCGACATTTTGACAGCCAGATGTTTGGTGGGATTGTCTTGCACCAGGGGAAAATCTCCGAAATGAAGACGGGAGAAGGAAAAACCCTGGTTGCCACCTTGCCGTTGTATCTCAACGCGCTTTTAGGACGTGGTGCACATTTAGTTACTGTTAATGATTATCTTGCGCGACGTGACGTGCAGTGGATGGGGCCCATCTATCATGCGCTTGGATTATCCGTAGCGTCGATTGTCCACGATACGAGCTTCCTTTTTGACCCGACCTACATGGTCAAGGATTACCGCTACATCAATCTGCGTCCAATCGAAAGGCGAGAGGCCTACCTTGCCGACATTACCTATGGAACGAACAATGAGTTCGGCTTTGATTATCTCCGCGATAACATGAAGTTCAGCCTTGACGATTACGTCCAGCGCGAGTTGCAATTTGCGATTGTCGATGAGGTCGACAACATCCTTGTCGATGAAGCCCGGACACCATTGATCATTTCTGGACCGGCAGAGGAATCGACGCAAAAGTATTATAGTATTAACCGAGTCATTCCTCGGTTGCAAAAAGATGTTGATTATTCAATCGATGAGAAGCTACGTACGGCGACCTTAACCGAAGAAGGCATCGCGAAAGTCGAGCGTCTCCTGGGAGTGAAGAATCTCTACGATCCCGCTGAAATTGGTGCCCTTCATCATGTGAATCAAGCGCTGAAAGCGCACGCGGTGTTCCGCCGCGATGTGGATTACGTCATTAAAGACGGCGAAGTAATTATTGTCGACGAGTTCACCGGTCGACTCATGCCAGGTCGGCGCTGGTCTGATGGATTACATCAAGCGGTTGAGGCGAAAGAAGGAGTCCGTATTCGTGAAGAGAACCAAACGCTTGCAACCATCACGATTCAGAATTATTTCCGCATGTACAAGAAGCTTGCGGGTATGACCGGCACTGCCGACACCGAGTCGGTCGAATTCAAGAAGATTTATAACCTTGATGTCGTGGTGATTCCACCAAATAAGAAGATGGTTCGTATCGACCATCCTGACGTAGTGTATAAAAGCGAACGCGAGAAGTTTGATGCGGTGATCGCTGATATCGCTGATTGCCATGGCCGTGGGCAGCCAGTGCTGGTCGGAACGATCTCGGTCGAGAAATCTGAACACTTGAGTAAGTTACTGAAGAAGAAGGGGATCAAACACAGCGTCCTCAATGCTGTGAATCATGAAGCTGAGGCCAATATCATTGCGCAAGCCGGGCGGTTGGGAGTCGTGACCATCGCGACCAATATGGCTGGGCGCGGAACTGATATTCTACTCGGAGGTAACCCAGAATTTCTTGCCCGGGCGGAAATTGAGAAACAGTGGCTTCACACTAAACTTGGAGCGAACGCCGCCACCGCCACGCAGACGACAAAGAGTTATGAAGAAAGCTTGGAGGAGCTACGCACTGAATATAACGAAACCGTTAGTCAGGCACGGCAGAAGTATGAGAAGGAATGGCTCCCGTTTGAAGAAGCACGCAACGCCGCACTCAAACGTATGACAGAAACGTACCGTCCGTTTCTTCATGCCTCATGGCAGAAAGCGAAATCTGAATACAAAGAGGTTGCTCCTCGTTTCGCCATGCAGAATGGTGGAGGTGTCGATTCTTCATTGGTGACGTTTTATGGAGATGCACGCCTTGCCTATGAGCATGCGCTGAGTGAGTACGATAAGGTTATCGGTCCGGCCCTGACTGAAGACCAGATGCATGAGTACGAAACGGTACAATCGGAGTACGGAGAGTTGCTGACACGTATAGGAACGACAGCGGTGAGTGAACGTTTTGATGCAGTGCGAAGTCGGTATGAAAAGCTCCTTGAAGAGTATGACAAGGCGGTATTACGGCTTGCGGTTGGATCTGTGAGTGAGAATGGGGAAGCAGGACGACAATATGAGGATGCGCGTAATGCGTATGAAGGGGCGGTCGATGCATACGAGGATGCTGAGCGCCAGTATGAGGAGCGACACAAGCCGTATGAGGAGGCGATTGCCACTGCCGAACGTGCGTATGAGGAGCAGCGGCGGGCGCGCGTGAAAGTGGTAGAGGAAGTGCGTGCTCAACTGGAGAAGGCCCCAGATGTGTATCAACAAATGTATGATGAAGTCTTAGGAAAGTATCAAAAAATATGCGCTGAAGAACGCGAAAAAGTTTTTACGGCGGGAGGGTTACACATCCTCGGTACGGAACGCCATGAAGCGCGTCGTATTGACAACCAGTTGCGTGGGCGAGCGGGGCGCCAAGGTGACCCTGGCTCTTCGCGGTTCTACTTATCGCTGGCGGATGACCTGCTGCGCATCTTTGGTGCTGAACGGATTCAACGTGTCATGGATCGACTGGGGATGGAAGAAGGAGAACCGATTGAGCACCGGCTGGTCACGCGGGCGATTGAAAATGCGCAAAAGCGGGTTGAGTCTCACAACTTCGATATCCGTAAACATCTCCTGGAATATGATGATGTAATGAACAAACAGCGGGAAGTTATCTACCAGCAAAGGCGAGGATTTTTGGCCGGTGACAACCTCAAACCTGCGGTCGTGGGCATGGTAGAAGACTTAGCCGAACAGACTGTTTCTAGCTACGTTAATGATAACATCGCCCCTGAAGAGTGGGATTGGAAAGCCTTAGACGATGCCCTTTTCCGCCAGTTCAACTATCGCTTGGCTCTTGGCTCAGAAGAACAAGACTCCTATGCCCCTGAGTCGCTGACCAAATTTGTGCAAGACTCAGTGGTACAAGCATACGACGCCAAAGAGCAGAATTTTTCTTCCGAGGTTATGCGTTACTTGGAGAAGATGATTCTCCTGCAAACGATGGATGGATTGTGGAAAGATCACCTGCTATCAATGGACCACTTGAAGGAGGGAATCGGTCTTCGAGGATATGCCCAGCGGAATCCATTGCAGGAATACCAAAAAGAAGCTTTTGCGATGTTCGAGGCACTATCCCAACGTATGCAAGAAGATGTCGTCGAGAAGCTGTTTACCGTCCAGATCGCGCGACAAGAGGATGTACAACGGATAGAACCAAGGCCGGTTCCGCAGCGACAGGTGGTGATGAGCCACGGAGATGTGGCGGTGCAATCGCAACCGTCGCCATTGAAACGGGAAGCTCCCAAGGTTGGACGGAACGACCTCTGTCCGTGTGGCAGTGGTAAGAAGTTCAAAAAATGTCACGGTCAGTGATATTTATGCGTGCTGGGATGGAATGGGGGGGGGGATGAAAGAGGGGATGATCAGGCAACCAATTGTGGCCGGACGCTTCCATTTTTCCAGTGTCGCTTGCGGATCGAATTCTAGCGTCAACAAAGTGCAGGCGACATCAATGGTGGTTGGACAGGTTCGCCGCTGTCTGGCCACAGTCAACCAAATCCAAGGCGAGATTATCGGTGGTCGTCGACGGAAGAAATGCGACGAGTCGCCCATCATATCAACCCTCAACCTTATATTCCCTGCCTGTTCTTTCGTCGGGCAAGTGTGAGACTGTTCAATCGTGCGGAGACCCGCATTGCCGTAATGGTTAGCCTCCCGAGTTCTACGTACGGTTTAATTTAACGCTTTTTACGTTGATAACCTGACTGATAAGAAAATTTGAATGGCATGAATTTTGTGGTATGCTTTTTGCCGTAGACAAATTAAAGGCAGTACGACCTGCTAAGGATTCGTGGGAGAAATATAACTCAGGTCAGTTCTCTCGAAATCGGTATCAACGGGACCCTCTCTGTGTGTGAGGTAGCCCAAAATGGAATCGAGCGTGCTCACTCTTTCGTGACTGTTGTGTGGCGATATGGTGTGTCCTAGCGCCGTTTTGGGGAGACGAGTAGGCGCTAACTACTAGTAGGATAGCGTTTTCGTCTGAATTCTTATGCGCGTGAAGGAATTCCTGTCCACAAGAGAAGACTAAAGAAAACAATTGCGAAACCGAAGGATACCAGGAAGACCTGGGACAAGAGAGGAGAATTCCTTTGTCAAAAGGGAAGGGTGGTGTCATGAGAACTGGAATAAGCCGCCCTCTTCAAAAGCAACGGGATGGACTTTCCTATCCTGTGCTCGATTGGTTGCTCGTCACTGATGAGCTGAGGAACCAAAGGGGGCGGAGCCTTGCTTATGACGCCGGCAACTGTGGATCCAAATGGTTGGGAACACGTTAATTCGTGTTACAGTACAAGGGGCATGTCTTCCCAATGGTACATGCTCTACACGCGAAGTAATTGCGAGGGGCTGGTGTACGATCAACTGGTGAAGAAAGGATTCAGTTTGTTTCTGCCTAGAATCGCTCAGAACCCGGGTTGTGGTGACATGCGACACCTTGCGACGGCACCGTTGTTCCCAGGATATGTCTTCGTCAACCATGCGATGGATAAAGCGAGCTACGTTGAGCTGCGGAAGGCTAGAGGGGTGGTCTCAATCCTGGGGGAGCGATGGGACTGTCTTGCCACAGTACCAAACAACGAGATAGAAGCTATACAGTCTGCGTTGCGAGTGAGTGTCCCGATTTGGCCGTATGCACGCTTACGAGAAGGGACAAGAGTTCGCTTTGTGCATGGCCCGTTGACTGGCGTCGAGGGGGTGTTAGTGCAGATCAAATCGAAGAAAGGATTAGTCGTGCTGTCGATTGATTTGCTCAATCGTAGTATTGCGATTGAAGTCGATTATACTTGTGTGGATGCCGTGTAGGAGAAACGCCCCAAAACACGAATGAACTGTTGCGCCGAAGACTCCTAATCAAACACTCCTAGTTATATTGGACCTCCCATGTATCTTGAACATTTTGGTTTTCGTGAGAAACCGTTTAATGTCACTCCCGATCCGCGCTTCTTCTATAGTAACCCCGTCTATCAGGAGACGTACGCTGGGTTACTGTACGGTATTCGTGAACGTAAAGGGTTTATTTCTCTCATTGGCGAAGTGGGAACTGGTAAGACAACGTTACTGCGCAAGCTGATGTCAGAGCTGAGAGAGCCAGTACAGTTTGCCTATGTCTGTTATACAACGCTCACGTTTGAAGAATTGCTGAGTTTTATTTGCGCGGACCTCGGACTCGTGCTGAGTGAGAAGAGTCATTCCTAGCTGAAACCACGGCCGCTGGCCGTGCGACCCGAAAAGCTTCGGAGCGATCCGGCGTGCAGGCCCGTCACGCACCCCATAGGTTCTCCTCCCAGGAAGGTCCGCTGGGGCAGGAAGGA
>VGTJ01000203.1 GCA_016874775.1 Deltaproteobacteria bacterium | reverse complement strand
CTTCACATCTCGTGCTCGTTGCATCGGTCTGGCCGTGAGAGTTTGGTGCGAACAACCACGCAGCAGCTCTTGCTGTCTCTCAACCTCGGGTGTCAAGCGGCTTTACCGGAAGCTCACGCATCATCGACGTATCAAGACGTGTTAGCGAAAGCCGAGACTCTATCTCCAGAAGATCTCACACGACTCATCGGCGAGTTGGGTAAGCTATTACAAGAAAAATGCGGCAAGTGGGACATGCTTAAAGATATAGAGGATGTGCGTGCCTACGTCGAATGGATGCGCTTCCGTGATTCTCGTCATAGCGATGGACGGCTGAAGACTCCCGAAGAATTCCTGGCTGAGGTGGATGAGGCTGAGTGACCATGGACACACGGTATTTGGTCGATACCACTGTGTTCATCCTGTATGTTCGCAGACAGTAAGAGGCCATGAGTTTCTTCCGCGACACCACGGCGACGATCTACTACTCTCATGTCACCCGCAAAGAATTAATTGCTCCTCCGATCAGTGATAGGGAGAAAAATGAGATTCTGGCATTCCTGCAGAACTATCGCCTTGTGAATGCTGATCCGCAAATCGCTGATGGGTTTTCTACGCTCCTGAATAAGTACACGTATCTGAAAGATCATCTCGCTGATGCCTTGATTGCAGCAACTGCCTGGAAGAAAGGCTTAGAACTCGTCACCACCAATCCACGGCACTTTGCCCCTATTGAAGAAATCAAGATGAGCAGATTCCCCGAGGATTTTTAAGATTCCTTGTTTTTCCTCACCTACGGTCGGAATTGCAGCGCTCGCGGCATAAGCGTGGCTGGGTGTGAGACGATGCGATAGGCGTTCTCCACCCACTCGCACACCCAGCGCCGTGTGTCGCGCGGATCGATCATCTCTTCCATCTGGAAGCGGTTGAGCGGCCCGATTGGTCCCCGCGCGCTCTCGATTCGCGCGTTGATCTCCGCACGCAGCGCCGCAGGATCAGCGGCTTCTGCAAGCTGGCGTTTGTATGCGGCCTCGATACCACCTTCCGGCGGGATGCCGCCCACATCTGCGGCCGGCCACACCACGCGTGCACTGGCTCCGCTGCGCGGCGTCGCATAGTTGTTGCCCGCAACCCCAAAGCTGCGGCGCATAATGACGGTGAAGATCGGCACCGAGACCTGCGCGAACGCGATCATCCATTCGGCGCCCTTGCGAATGGTACCGGCGATCTCATGCTCAAGACCCACCGCGAAGCCCGGATTGTCTACCAGGTTCAACACTGGGAGATGGAACAGATCACAGAGGTCAAGATGGCGCTTGAGCTTGTCACATCCATCGGCCGTGAGCGCGCCGCCGTTGATGTGGCGACAGTCAGAGGCGATGACACCTATCGGATAGCCATTGAAACGGACGAAGCCCACGATCTGGTCGGTCCCCCACAACGACCCAATCTCGAAGAACGAGCCGCGATCCGCCATCAAGCGAATGGCGCGGCGCATGTCGAAGGTCATCGTACGCTGGCGGGGGATGAGGGTGAACAGCTCTTCCTCCTGGCGATCAAGAGGATCGGCTGGGTCGGGCAGCAGTACCGGCGGCACTTCGTAGACGCTCGATGGCAGATAGGAGAGAAACTGCTTGGTCATCGCCGTCGCTTCTTCCTCTGACTCTGCAAGGTTGTCGACGGACCCATTGCGGCAATGAACCTGCCAACCGCCCAACTCTTCCTTCGAGATGTCATACCGCATCGCGTGACTCACAACTGGTGGTCCCGCCACGAACAACTGCGCGATGTCGCGCACCATGACAGCGAAATGCCCAAGCACCGCCTTCGCAGCGCCGATGCCCACCACACTGCCGAGCAGCATATTGACCACGGGCACTTGGCTCAGATGCTCGACATACATCGTACTGCCGAGGTGGCCCGGCAGGAACGAGCCGCCTTGGCCGGAGACCCGTGGGCGACCAGCAGTGATAGTCCCCGAACTTTCCTGCGCATTGCTCTCACCGGCCTTCTGCTGTTGCGGCACCATCGCGGCGACGCTGCCGCCGCCAGATGAACCGTCCAGTAAGCGAATCGATGGACAGCGCAGATCGAGGGACAGCCGATCCAGGTGAATGGCCTTCCCGCCGATCGCCCCATCGGCATGGCCACCGCGCGAGGTAAAATCATCGGCGCACACGACGGCTGTGCGGCCCGCGACCTTGCCCCATCCTCCCACATGATTAGCGGGCGTGAAGCCAGCAACACGTCCATGCTCGTCATAGTCCGCGAATCCCGCCAGGCTACCAACCTCACGAAATGTTCCAGCATCAAGTAGCAAATCGATACGCTCGCGGCAGGTCAGCTTGCCGCGCGACCGTTGGCGGACCACGCCCGGATCTTTCGACTCGGATGCGAACCGCTGATGCGCGATCGCTTGCAGCGCCTGCACATCGGCCATCATCGGCGCCCAGGTGTTCTCGCCGTAACTCCGCGGCGCGCGGATCTCGCTTGCGTGTGCCGAGGGAGCGATCGTGGCAATGATCTGTCCGACGGCAACCGTTACGCCGCTCTCGGTGGGACTGATGCCGGTGACGAGGCCAGCACAGTGCGCGGTGATCGCGGTCTCCATTTTCATCGCGCTGATGACCATCAACGTCGCGCCGGCTTCGACCGTCGTACCGGCTTCGACGGACACTTCGATGATGTTGCCTGCCATCGAGCTGGCGACGCCTTCCTCTCCACTCGGTACGGACAAGCCCGCCGATGCCGGATGCGCTCCATTCACAGTGAGTGCGGCTCTGCCACCGCGCAGCGAGGTCGCTTGCTGTTCGAGCAGCGCGAGCGCTCCCGATGCGGAGGCCACCTTACCGTTCGAGACAAGATCAGGATGCTCCGAGAAAAAGCTGGTACGAGCATTGCCCGCCCGTACCTCTGGATGTGAGAGGACCGCGCGCAACTGGCGCAGATTGGTCGGCAGACCTGCAATGTGGAACTCATCCAGCGCGCGTACGTTGTTGTCGAGCGCCGACGTGAAGGACTGAGTCGAGTTTGATTGACAGATGAGCTTGGCAAACATCGGGTCGAATTGCGGTGGCGGGGCGTAGCCCAGATAGCCACAGGAATCGACTCGCACGCCGCGACCGGTCGGTTCCTTATACCCTGTCAGCACACCAGCGCCGTTTGCGACGATGCGTGCTTGTACGGCATAGCCGCGCGGCTCTGTAATCGACTCCTGATTGACAATCCCCAACGCCGCAAGAGACTCGCCCGCCGCGATGCGGAACTGAGACTCGACGAGATCGATGCCTGTGACCTGCTCAGTAACAGTGTGTTCCACTTGGATGCGGGGATTGCACTCGATAAAAAAGTACTCACTGCGCTCCGGGCTGACCAGGAACTCAACGGTGCCCGCGTTCTCATAGCCAGCGGCCCGGGCCAGCCGAATTGCATCGTCCAAGATGCGTCGTCGCAGGCTGGCGTCCAGCCCCGGCGCTGGCGCAATCTCGACCACCTTCTGGTTGCGCAGCTGGACAGAGCAGTCGCGCTCGTAGAGATGCACGATGTTGCCCTGGCTATCAGCCAGGACCTGGACTTCGATATGACGAGGCCGGGCCAGCAGCTTCTCGATGAACAGCGAGCCATCGCCGAATGCTGCCTGTGCTTCACTCTGACAGCGCGCGAAAGCTGCCGACATCTCCTCACCACTTGTAACGGTACGCATACCACGCCCGCCGCCGCCCGCTGCCGCTTTCAGCATTACGGGATAGCCAATCTTTTCGGCGATCGCGCGGGCGTCCTCGGCACTCGCTACCGCATGCGGGCTGCCTGGAATGATCGGAATGCCGAGTGAGCGCGCCAACTTACGCGCCTGGGTCTTATCACCGAAGAGCGCGAGCGTCTCGGGACGCGGCCCGATGAAAGCAATACCCGCATCGACGCATTGCTGCGCGAAGGCGCTATTCTCGGACAGGAAACCGTAGCCAGGATGCACGCTGTCACAGTGAGTCGCCTTGGCCGCCGCAATCAACGCGCCGAGATCAAGATAGGCGCGCACAGGATTACTCGACGTTACCTGTAGCGAACGTGACTCCGTAGTAACCCGCGTATGCAGCGAGAGCGCGTCAGCCGGAGCATAGACACTGACCGACTCCACACCAAGCGCTGACGCAGCACGCGCGACGCGGATAGCAATTTCTCCTCGATTGGCAATCAATACACGTTTGAACAAAGAGGCACCCTCCCGCGGCTCAAATTCTACCAACTCCGCCATCCGCGCAAGTAGGTATCGCTCGTGCTTGGTATGCAACACGGGTTGTCGTGACAACGACATTGCAGGCGAGCACAGCGAGACCCGGAATCCAGGAATCTCAAGATCGAGAATTGAGATAGAGACAGAGAGGGCCGGATCGCTCTCGATCCCGACCACTATTCAAGGTCCCTCTTGCTGGCCGGTATGTGCAGAGACGGCGAGGGGGCGATGGCTCGTTGGGGCTCTACGGTAACAAAGGCGATCATGGCGCCTGCCAGAAACAGACCAAGACAGGATAAGAACGCAATCCCATAGTTCCCTGTGCTGTCGTACATCGCGCCTGCAGCGACTGGTCCGACGGCTCCTCCAATACTGAGCGCGATCGTCCCGACTGCGCCAGCAATGGCGCCGAACGCGCGCGTCCCGAAATCATGGCTGACCGAGAGTGGCCAAAGTACGACAAGGCCGCCGTAACCAAGCCCAACGCAGGGAACGAAGACTGCCAGGGCCCAGATCCCCAGAGTGTCAAAATATAAAAGGACGCCAACGCCTATCGCTTGCAGCACCAAACTAAGTGACAAAAGCCAATGAAAGTGGCGAACGTACTCGCTAGCCCAGCCCACGACGAACCGTCCACCCATCGTCATGCTGAGTGTCACTCCGGCTATGGTAGAAGCACTCTCCAAGGATAACCCGCTATCCTGCATGAACGCGACTTGGTGTGCGTGGACCGCTGCGGCAGCCATCAGTCCTAAGCAGAACGATATTCCGAGCAACCAGAAAGTCAGCGTGGACATGGCTTCTTTTAGCGTCCACCCGTCCGCCGCCTCTTGCTCTTCCATGGAAGAGGAAACGGAATGTTGAGTGAGGAACTCTTGCCCCAGCGGGACGAGTCCCTTTTCCGCTGGGGTATCGACGAGAAAGAACCACACGGCTGGGAGCATGCCACCAAGAGCCAACGCAGCGAGCCCCTGAAAGGCAGTGCGCCAGTTAAACTCTTCAATGAGAACGCCGGCAAGCGGGACAAGCACAAGCCCACCAAACCCGCCACCAATCAGTGCGATGCCCATTGCGCGGCCTCGTTTGGTGACAAACCATTGCGAGACCGCCTTGCCGACGGTCGCCGGGCCGATGCCTCCGAGCCCGACCCCCAGGAATGTATACAGCACGTAGAAGACAGCCAGACTGTCCATGTGACTCAGCAGCACGAGCGCGACCCCATCAATGATCGCGCTCAACACAAAGACAATCTTGACCCCACGAGCATCCGATAGCCACCCCCAAAAGGGAAGCGAGAGCCCTGCCGCGAGGAGGTAAAGAGAAAACGCGCCGGAAGTCTCTGCTCGTGTCCAGCCGAACTCCTGTGATAACGGCTTGAGGAACGCGGAAAAAATATAGGTGAATCCGCCATCGATGACGGAGATGAAAAATAAAATGGCGACGATGAACCAACCATAAAAGATGCGCTGCTCTGCGGAAGATTGTTCACCATTCGTATTGTGCCTGCTCATACCCTACACCTCGCCAGGGATAGATTGTCGATTCCGGGGACCTTCTGCTAGGTCCCATCTCGAAAACACGCAATGCTGAACGATAAATCAAGCAACGAGAAACCACGACCAACGACCGTAAGCGTTCAGCTCTCAGCTTTCAGTAGTCAGCCAGAAGCGGATTCATTCATTGCGGATTGCATCATTGACGATTGTTTGTCCAGCGGCGTCTATGGCTTGCAAGGGATGCTCTCAGCCATCTCATCAATGCGTTGCCCCTGAAAGCCCTTCCAATCCCTGGCGCGGGAGGCTACAGCTCATAGCAGGGGTTGGACTATGAGAGGGAACGTGTGAGGAAAAAGGGCGACACGAAAAGCGCTGCGGTGCCTGCGTTACCGCTCGGGTTCGAAGACTTGGTGCGGCAAGTGCGAACGTTGATTCAGGACGCGCGGCAGCAGGCCCTACGGGCCGTGGATGTAGTGCAAGTACGGACCTGTTGGGAGGTGGGGCGCCATATCGTCGAGTTTGAGCAAGGTGGTGCAGGCCGCGCCCGCTACGGTGCGAAACTCCTGACGCGGCTTGCGGAACGGCTCACCACCGAGTGTGGCAAGGGATTTGACGCGCGGAATTTACGACACATGCGAGCCTTCTATCTGCACTTCCCAAAATGGAACGCAGTGCGTACCACATTGAGCTGGACCCACTATCGAACACTCTTGCGGGTAGAAGATCCCCAAGCGCGAGCGTGGTACATGAAGGAGGCCGCCATCCAGAACTGGAGTGCCCGGGCGCTCGAACGTCAGATCGGTACGCTGTATTACGAACGGCTGCTGGCCAGTAAGGATCGTCCAGCCGTGCGCAAGGAAGCAAACCAGAAGCTTGCACCGTTGGCATATACGCCACGCGAGTTTGTCCGTGATCCCGTGCTGTTGGAATTCTTGGGGCTGCCTGACACGGGGAAGCTGCTGGAGTCAAATCTGGAGCACGCACTTATCAGTAACTTGCAGTCGTTCCTGTTAGAGCTGGGTAAAGGGTTCGCATTTGTGGCGCGGCAACAGCGGATCAGCACGGAGTCGAAGGATTTCTATGTGGATCTCGTCTTCTACAACTACCTGCTCAAGTGTTTCGTGCTCTTCGAGCTCAAGACCGGCGAACTCACCCATCAGGATATTGGGCAGATGGACATGTATGTCCGCATGTATGACGAGCAATGCCGTGGCCTAGAGGACAATCCTACTGTGGGGATCATCTTGTGTGCTCAAAAGGACGCGTCCGTCGTGCGCTATTCAGTGCTACATGGCAATGAACAGCTCTTTGCGAGTAAGTATCGCCTCGTCCTACCCACTGAGGAAGAATTGCGGGCCGAGTTAGACCGTGAGCAACGCCTGTTGCTCGACCGCAAAAGATCGCCGCGCACGACACGCAAACCTAAACGGTGACCTACTGCTCTACCTGCAGAGAGATCACCATCGAGACCTCGATTGCAGCAATTGGGGACGTTGCAAGAAAAGTGGGGCTGTGGACGTTCACGGGGATTTCACACGATCACCAGACCGCAACGAAGTAGCACAACTTGTTTATCCAGCGGTAGAGAAATTCAATATTGGGATATACTGCCGAGTAGGTAGTAGTAAACTCACAAGTGGAGTACTCCAGACGATCGCCCTTATCATATTGGTGACACTTTTTGACTCATTTTCGGTGCGCCAAGGGCACACGCTAGGGTTAGTCCCGATATTTCGCGATGATGAGGGGAAAAGGGAGTCGTCTGTGCGTCAACTAGGGCCAGGACAAGGGAAACATGGACTTGCATCCACATTCGGTAGCTTACACGGACTGTCACGTCTGGAAGCGGATGAGTTCTTGCGTTCACTAGGTGCGGAGGTACGCGTCACCGCAGGAGGCTATACGCGCTATAAGTTTCCCGATAGCTCTGAAGTGTGGATTCGTCCCACTGGTGAGGTGGTACGGCTGCCGCAACGCGAGTATAATCGACAAGGACAGCGAACCCATAAAGGGGCGCGTCTCGATGAAAATGGCGCCTTAACGTCAACTCACACGACGGGTGAGAAAGTAGAGAATTGACCATGGATGATTATCAAGCACTCGGCCTTGGTGACGCAGCGTCTGTGGTCACAGCGGTAACGGTGGACGCCGCTGACCAGTCTATTTTGCTTTCCTGTTTGTATAATCCTCAGGAAGCTTCGCTACCCTATACGTTACGATTTAATCACTGTGAGCATATCACTTGGGATACATTCGGTGATGTACTTGATTTGCAACATTTAGAGGCTGAGCTTGTGGGACTCTCACTCCAAAGACACGACGCACAAAAAGTAGCGGTTATTACGACGAATGTGTTTGAACTCTCCTTCCGCTATGGCAGCTTTTCCTTAGAAAAGTATTCCCCTAGCCCATCTCAGACCGCACCTAACTATCCGTTGGACTCGACTGCGGCCCGCGAGCGGTTTTGACTGAGCGCAAAAAGCCGCGGTTGGGCCGGAGCAAGTGAACGGTGGCGTTGGGCCTCTCAGTGGAAATAGGGAATGTTGCAAGGCAATTGGGGTTGTGGACATTCCGTGTATGCCACACGACCACCGGGCTGCGACGAAACAGCACGAATTGTTTTGGGAGCGGAAATAAGGGACGTGTTGGAAAATGACGATACTTCCTCTGACCTTCTGACACAAGGGTTCACGCGTACCGCCAAAAGAGGTAGGAGACGTTGGAGAAAAATTGAGGTGTTATGGCCGGCCCAGTAGGTAATGATCAAAAGAGTCCTGAGCCAACGGTAAGCAGACGTATCCAGATCGCAGTAGCAGTGATGGCTACGGTTCTTCTTCTTGCCTGGGCAATCGCTACGGTGTTTGAAATCCAGATGATCAAGGCATTCGCCATGGTCGTTCTGGTGGTGTTCGGCGTAATCATCGCGCTGTTAATGGTAGGAGTTGGCTAGTGCATGCGACCAACAATTCGCTGCAGGCACGACGACCCTGACGGACCGCTGCCTGAGCTCGAACGTTAGCCAACCAACAAGTGAGCTGTATCTCGCACGACGACATCAGGGAGCTGTCGTCAATTTAAGGATTGGACGTTGCGATTTCATAGCAGGTGATGAGCAATGGTCTCGATATAGGTTTCCTAAATCAGTTGTGGATGTGCGCCGTTCGTACTTCGACAGGCTCAGCACGAACGGAGACACTAGCACGGCGTAAACCCGTACACCCTGAGCTTGTCGAAGGATGGTTTGCGTTTCGGCCGCCTCTATCTCAAATGGGATGCCTATAGTCACTTATATGCAGGACTGCAACCATTCTCCCGTTGACGTTTCGTCTCATATCCTTTACACCGAACAGAGAGTGAGTTCACAAAACTTATTGCTCCAACACTTGTAGAAACTCCATGCGTTAGGAAGGAAGGCGAGAATGTCCACAGCTTGGCGTTTTTCGATTTGTCGCTCGGCAAGCACGGTCTTACTCTTGCTGGTTATGGCACCATTCCCCCACCTGCTTTTCGCGCAAGAGTCTTCTGGCACCCTGCAGCTAACGATCAATGACGCCACGACTGGACAGCCTGTTCCCGCGCGTGTCGAAATTCATGGTGCGGATGGGGCCTACCACGTGGCTGAGGATGCACTCCCGGCCAGCGGTGATTGTAGCATGGGCGATCCTGGGTCAGGTCCGGTGGACCAGGCCGCGTCGGTAGGGAAATTCGTATCTTTCCGGTGAACGCGCGTGACAAGTGAGGAGGAATGCGCATACCTTCCTACCGCAGAGTATCTTTGCACGGGAGGAAGAGGTCGATGTCACATGTGTCCCCAACCCAAGCTGAAGCGCATTTACAACAGGTGGCCGAGCAGTTTCACCAATGGCGGCAGAGTCGTGCCACGCCGCGAGGCTATCGCATTCCCGAGGCCTTATGGACCGAGGCCCTGTCACTAACCGAGGTGTTCTCGGTGGCCCAGGTGGCCAAACAGTTACACCTCAAACCTCAGGCCCTCAAACGGCGACAGGGAGCACCCGGAGCGAAAGCCTCGTCACCGGCCCCGGCGTTTGTCGAAGTGGCGCCGCCGCCGTGGCGGACGAGCCCGGTCGCGGTCGAAGTCCAGCGTCCGGACGGGACGCTGTTCCGCATCACCTATAGTGAATCTGCCCCAGCCGTGTCGGCCTTGCTCCAGACCTTCCTGGAGGTGCGCTAATGTTGCAACTCACGCCGCAGGGCCGCATCTTTCTCGCGCTCGCGCCGATTGATGGTAAGCGGTGATTGAACGGCGTTCTTTCCTCACACGAAGAGAGGTGCAAGATGAGCACACCCGGTCGAGAAACAGAGCGGGAATTTGTGACTCTCTATAGAGGAGGAAGGTATG
>VGTJ01000202.1 GCA_016874775.1 Deltaproteobacteria bacterium | reverse complement strand
TGCGCGGCATTACCCTGAACAAGACAGCCATGCGGACGGTCGAAGCGCGACTGGAGCGTCATCCCAAGTTGCCCAAGTGGGACATCTTCATCCGCCCCGCTACTCCTGACTGATATAGGGGGATTTTCTTTTCCAGAATTCGCCTTGGTAATCGTTGTCGGGCGAGAGGCAACAGCGCCGCACAGGGTGGAACGCTCGACCGTCTGGATGTCTTGCCCGCTAGTCGCACTGCCTTTTGGCGCGAGCTCGCTCGCGAGTCCTGGCCACTGGTGAATCGGGATCTCACCCAGGTACTCTAACTCACCACCTGCCAAAGGCTTGAAGACCACCGTCACGCCCTCTTCTTTCGGCCACACGCCAACGGCTTCTTTTAAGTTGGCAGAGTGGGAAATAAAAATCGAATTGGTGCCATCAGTTGGCGCCACACTCATCATTTGTTTGAGTGACTTGCCTAGGCGCTTCGCCTCTGCTTCATCTGTCCCAATCGCAAAAGCGAGCTCGTCCGATACTTCGCCTTTTCCAAAGGCAAGCCAACCGGTCTCAACTCCTCGGCAGAACGGCGTCGTCACGACTCGCCCAACAGGAATACCGAGGGTACGGAGGGCTTTCCCGAGCGTAGTTGCTCGGGCTTTACCATCTTCGGATAAGTTCCGTTGGGTGCTAGGGTCAGTGTAGGTGACGGGATCTTGGTCACTCGAGTTGTGGTCAGTGGTTGAGTGGCGTAGATAAATAGCATGGCCACCCTTCTTGAGGGCTTCAACCAGCTCTTTGCCCTTCAAGGGTTCCGCATTGACTGAGCCCGGAAGACTCATCAACCCAACTGCCATCATCCCAACAATTGGTGAAACGAAACGAGACGTGAATCGCATATACGCTCCTCTATAGAGAATAATTTGTGAACTTCATGGCTACTCGCAGGTGAGGAACACACTCGATTCGCCACCGGTTGCGGGCAGTCGCTGTTGCTTTGTGTTAGCCAGCTTTCCCGACAACCTGTTACGTTCAACCGAAGTGTCATCGCGAGCCCTTCGACAAGCTCAGAGTAAACGAATTCGAAGGACGCTCAGGATAAACTCCGCGAAGCAATCTCTGTTTTCTGGGGAAATTGCTTCGTTGCTAACGCTCCTCGCAATGACAGTGATTCCCTTCCCTAATGCCATTGTTCGTCAACCCCTCACATTCCCTACCGCTTCTCATTTCTTTATTTCGTCACTTTCTGACAAACCTTTATTTCTTTTCCTACGCTCTGGTTTTCTGCGCCCGTGCCGCCACTGCGGGCACATATAACTCCTACATAATTCGTGCCTTTTTCCTGACCCTAAAGGAAAGACCGGGCATGCCGACATATCTGGCAAGGATGAGTGTGGGAATAAGGAGACTCATTAATGCAGGAGAAAAAAATAACAAAGTGTTTCCTTGCCGTGCTTCTGGCACTATGCTGTTCAGGCAGGGCACTGGCGGGGGAAAAAGCCGCTGCTGAGGGAAAAGCCGCAACAGCGGAGAAGAGCGTAGCGCAGGAAATCCTTGATATTCTGCGTGCAAATAATCAAATCGATGCGCAACAATACGAAACGCTCTTGAGCAAAGCCAAAGCCGAAGAGGCAAAACGGCAAGGTGGCGAGAAGAAGACCTCTAACGTATTGACGGCGCGTTGGAACGATGGGCCTGTCTTTGAAGGGGGGGGACGACGCCAAGTTCAAAATGCAGCTCAGTGGCTTACTGCAAATGGACTGGGGCATGGTCAGTGGGAATCGCAAACTGACGCCACCGCTGAAGGAATCGACGGGGACGCAGATTCGTCGGGCCCGACTCTCAGTATTAGGGACAGTGTATGATCGGATCGATTACCGCTTCGAAACCGATCTTGCCAACGGACAGTCAAAAATTCGCGACGCCTACATCCGGATCAATCAACTACCGTGGGTAGGCAGCCTATCGATCGGTCACTTTAAAGAACCCTTCTCACTGACGGATATGTCAGGGACACGATATGTGACGTTCCTCGAGCGGCCGATGAGTGTGGATGCCTTCCTGGTGTCACGCAACATGGGCCTCATGATCAACAACACGGCATTGAACAAACGGTTGACCTGGGCGATCGGTGGTTTTCGTGAAACTGACGACCAAGGCAGGAACTTTAGTGCCGACTCCGCCTACAATCTCACCATGCGTGTTACCGGGCTGCCCTGGTACGAGGAGCAGGGGCGAAAGCTCGTTCACCTCGGGCTCTCCTACAGTCACCGCTTCCGTCACGATGACAGAGTACGCTTCACCATGCGGCCGGAAGTCAACCTCACCCCAATGTTTGTCAATACCGGAGACATTACGACGAACGGGATCGATCTCTTCAATCCTGAGTTGGCGCTTGTCTATGGTCCGTTCTCGTTCCAGACCGAATACACGAAAGCCTTCGTTGGACAAACCACTGGCAAAAGTCTTGATTTCTCCGGTTACTACCTGGAAGCGGCCTACGTTCTGACAGGCGAGCACCGTGAATACAGGATGAACACAGGCGCGTTCAACGGCATCACCCCGAAACGCAATTTCGATGGTCAAGGCGGGTGGGGCGCGTGGGAACTTGCCCTGCGGTATTCGTCACTCAATCTCGACGACTCAACAGTAAGAGGTGGGAAGTTGTACGGCCTCAACACTGGGGTGAGCTGGTATCTCAATCCTCATGTGCGGCTCCTCGCCAACTATGGCGTTACCGATGGTCGTACAGGAAACAAAACTTTTGGTGTCATGAACACCTTTCAAATGCGTGCTCAGTTTTCTTTCTAAAGCTGACGAGAAGAAACACATAGGGTGGGTCGAGACCCACCCTACTCATAGGACGTGACAGCTAAACAGCGGGGGCTGTTCTCACGAACAGGGTGTAACAGGGGGTGACTATGTATCGATTCTAAATACCAACAGAGGAGACCTTCACTACATGTCTAACCGGAATCCGCTGACTCCACCTGATGAGACCTTCGGTGCGGAGAGCGACGTTCTTGCTCCCCCTGCCGAAAAATCTCTTCCGCAGCACCCACCGTCTGCCCTTGACAGTGATAGTATCACTGCCAAACGCATTGAAATCCCGACCGGCCCTTTGCCCCCCCCTGAAGACGTCAATGAGGTCGACGGACAACTGCAAAAGCGTGACCATGACCGACGCTGGACGTTCCGCTGGCCCAACTCCGACCGGCGCACAACTACACGCTCACCCAAAGCCCATCTGTTTGTCACGGTAACCCACTGGGCGATGGTCATCCTGTTAACCTGTAGCTTACTCTCCGGTATGCGGATCGGGTGGGCTTATATCGACAGCCCACTGGTAGGACCAAAAGGATGGTTGTCGGAACTGTCAAACGCCATCGCCCCAAACGGGACGATTTTCGGCATCAACTTGATTACGTTTCACGTCTGGTCGGCGTTCCTGATGCTAGCAGTGACCGGCGTCTATCTCGTCTATCTGTTCCGCACCAGCGCGTGGAAACGTCTGCAACTGACCGTCAAGGATCTGAAACACCTTACTCCCACGGGCATTCGCGCGCATGGCTTCTGGCGCTACAAACAAGCGCTGTGGTCGGCTAACCTGCTTACCTATTGGATGGCCTTCTCCTTCTTCGGCATCCTCTTGGTAACCGGCTTTGCCATGTACCGGGTTGATTGGGAATTGGCCAACTATCTGGGTGGCCATTACGTTACGCGTTGGGTGCATGCATTCTTTTCCTATCTGTTGATTCCGTATGTGGTCCTGCACACGGTTCTCCAGTGGGTCTTTGGCCGCTTCTGGACTATCTTTAAGGCACAGATGTACCGCCCGCACCTAGTTGCAGGACTGGTTGGTGTTGCCGCCTCGGCTCCCATCGTCTGGGGACTCTATTTCTGGGATGCGGTGCCTGACACGTTGACGGTTTCACGCATTCCTAATGGCGTTGTCGTTCCCACTCTCGACGGTAAGGAAGGCGACCCGGCCTGGAATCATGCACAGACTGTGATGATTCATACCACCAAAGGCGTGAACAACCCAGAGGAAGACGTGGATGTGACAGTAAAAGCGCTCCACGATGGTGAGCACATTTACTTCAAGTTCCAGTGGGCCGACCCTGATGTGAGCTACAAACGCTACCCACTGCAAAAGACGGCAGAAGGCTGGAAAGTCTTGCAAAATGCTTTTGCCAATGCTGACGAAAACGAATTCTATGAAGATAAGCTCGCCGTGTATATCACAGATGTGCCTAACGGTGGCTGTGCGGCAACCTGCCATCTCGGGGTCGGACCGGACGCCGCAAAGGGATTGAAGCATGGCGTCCACTACACCAACGGTGAAGTCGGCGACATCTGGCATTGGAAGGCGGTACGTACCGATCCCATGGGAATTCCCTTTGGCGAACCTGGCTTCACGGATGACCAGCATTTCCGCAAATTCGAGCCCGTGCCAGCAGAAATTAAGAAACGCTACACTGCGGGCTATTACGAAGACCCAAGCCCAGCTGGTGGTTATAAGTATAACTTCGAGAAGCTGGACCCCAGCAAGACGCTCGACCAAACGCTGGTCCGCCCGATCATGCTGATGCGTGGGGATGCAGTCCGTCCCAATGTAGACCCCACGACCTCTGACTATGGTGTTGACTGGTGGATTCATTCCAAGCAGGGAATTCCGTATAGTAAAGAGCTTGACACCTATCCGGTCGGAACGCTGATGCCCAACATCATCATCGAACCGTTCCAGGGTGACCGCGCGCATGTGCGCGCCAAAGGTGACTGGCGCAAAGGGGTGTGGACGCTGGAAACGCGCCGACTCCTCGATACCAAGAGCGAGTATGATGTGGCGTTCAACTTTGAGCGACCAGTGTACATTTCGCTCGGTGCCTTCAACCGCACGCAGACCCGGCACTCTGAGCATATCAAGCCGGTCAAGGTGGTGTTGGAGAAATAGCATTGAGATTGCGATTGGTGATGGTTACTATTTGGTAGGGTGGGTTAGATTCCACCCTACTCTGACCATCATCAATAACCGTGTGGGAAATATCCATTATGACCGTCCTCCATCCAGTTTATTTTCGTAAACCTGTCTCAGCCAATTTACCTACACCTCTCCGTGTGGCCGTTATTGGTGCGGGTCCCGCAGGGTTCTACGCGGTTGAGGAATTACTGAAGCAGACGGATCTCCCGGTTGCCGTCGATCTCTTTGATCGACTGCCAACTCCTTACGGCCTCGTCCGTGGAGGGGTTGCTCCAGATCATCAAAAGATCAAGGCGGTGACCCGACAATACGAAAAAATTGCCCAGCGTCCAGGTTTTCGCTTCTTCGGGAATGTCAGTTTTGGTCGGGACCTCACGCTTGATGAGTTACTCGCTCATTATCACCATGCGCTTTTCGCCACTGGTGCAGAATCCGATCGGCGTATGGGAATCCCCGGTGAAGATCTGCTTGGAAGTTTTCCGGCGACGATTTTTGTCGCGTGGTATAACGGACACCCAGACTTTCAGGATTTACGGTTTGATCTGAGCAGCACGGAGAGTGTTGCGATTGTTGGCAACGGCAACGTCGCTATCGATGTCGCTCGCATTCTCTCTCGTCCAGTCGATGAGCTGGCAAAAACTGATATTGCTGAGCACACCATTGAAGCCTTACGACAGAGTGCGGTAAAGAACATCTACGTACTCGGCCGTCGCGGTCCGGCCCAGGCAGCATTCACCAATCCCGAGCTGCGCGAGTTGACGGAACTCCCTGGGGTCGATCTCGTTGTCCGCCCCGAGGATATGGCTCTCGATCCGTTGAGTGACGAGTTCTTAGCCCAGCAGTCAGAGCCGATGTCACAGCGCAACCTGGAGACCCTGACCGGGCAACTCGTGAAAGGTGAAGGAACGCAGGCCCGCAAAATTCGCCTGCATTTTTTGGTGTCCCCTGTAATGGTGCTTGGCACTGAGCGTGTCGAGGGCGTGCGCATCGAAAAGAATCGGCTGGTGAAAGATGAACACGGCAATCTGAAGGCGCAGGGCACAGGCGAGTATCAAGACCTTCCTTGTCAGATGATCTTTCGCTCCATTGGTTATAAAGGCCATCGGCTCGCGGGGGTACCATTTGACGAGCGCGCTGGTGTCATCCCGAACAGCAATGGCCGGGTGCTTGATCTGACCTCTGGTCTTCCCGTGCCTCGCCTCTATGTCGCCGGTTGGATCAAACGTGGACCATCGGGAGTCATTGGAACCAACAAAGCGGATGCGAGTGCAACTGTTGCAGCGCTACTGGCTGACGTCCGGCAGGGAATGGTTGCGCCCGAGGTCACTACCGACGCAGAGGCGATACCAACGTTACTGACGAGCAAACAGGTACAGTATGTGACGTTCGCCGGGTGGCAACGTATCGACCAGCACGAATTATCGCGCGGACAAGAGCAGGGCAAAGTGCGCAATAAATTGGTCACTCGCGATCAACTTCTTGAGAGTGCAGAGGCCGCGTAAGACGTGGTCGTTCAATCCCGCAGCTCTCGTTCATGAGAGTCGGTTTGAGAACTAGTAGTCAGTCATGTTGATTCTGAGGGGTGAACGTAGCGGCGTCCTTCCCGCGCAAGCGGGAATCCAGGGAGGTTACGTTGTGGTTCCTGCTTGAAGATCCTGGATGCCCGCCTGCGCGGGCATGACGAAATCGCCCCCGCAAATTCAGTGTGACTGACGACTAGGGAAATGCTGTCAGTGCGAAGAGTCGGAAGCGACGAAGCAATTGCACCGTCACGCATTTTCCCATCGAGATTGCTTCGCTCCGCTCGTAATGACGCAATTCCTCGGCTTTTTCAGACAACTTCAAGACCATTGTTTTTAATGCTCGTACCCTTCTGCCGATAGAAAACAATTGAGGAGGATGTATGAAACAAAAACTCGGAACGCTCCTTACAGGTATCGTATTCGCTAGTATGACCGGGTGCGCAGCAAGCGTACCGTCGCCACAGACGTCAACAGCCTTACCGTCGTCACCCGGTAGTGGAGCAAGCTCCATTCAAGCAGCAACGCGTGAGCCACAAACGCTGACTATCCCCGGCACGGGTGATAGCCAGGACCTGTTACGTAAGGTCGCCGCGGCTTACGAGAAAAAGCATCCAAACGCAAAAATTGTTATCCCTGATTCTACTGGATCTTTCGCGACTAAACCCAATACGCTGGGCGGGCTCGAATCTGCCGGAACTCGAACGACTGAGCTTGGACGAACCGCGGTGCGTCCTCGCGAGGAAGATCTCAAAAAGTTCGGCCCCATGTATTACCGCGAATTTGCCCGTGTGCCGGTGGCATTCGTTGTCCACAAGAGCGTGACCGTGCGGGAACTGACCAGCAAAGATATTTGCGCGCTGTATGCCGGAGAGATCAGCAATTGGAAACAACTGGGTGGGTCTGACTTGCCGGTGGTCGTGCAAACCCGACCGGAAGGCTCAAACATGATCGCCATTCGCGACGGCCTGGCTTGTTTCAAGAGCCTCAAAGTCACCGACAAAGGGCACAACAACCTCCGCAATGCCGACGCGGTTAACAGCATGCGCGACATGGCCGGATCGATCGGCTTCATGCCACTCAGCGAAGCTGACCACTACAAGTACACGATGGTGAAGATCGACGGACAGTATCCGTTCTCAGAGGGGTATCCAATCTCTGTAGGGCTCGCGTTTGTCCACATGGACTCCCTCAAAGGATTGGCCAAAGACTTCGCTGACTTTCTGATTGCTGAGGAAGCAATCAAAATCCTCCGCCATTCAGGACATCTGCCGGTAAAAGCTGACAGCGAGTTAGTCGAGTTGAAGAAGTAACACGTGGTCAGTATCTTCAGCACGTGTTCCGTCGATGAATCGATCCACAGCACCTTTGCACCCTGTATGCGCAGACATCGCGCTGTTATCATTCTGAGCGAAGCGAAGAATCCCTCAGAGAGGCTCTTCGTTTCACTCAGGGTGACAAAGTCAGAGTGTCTATCTTTCGTGGTTCGATTGAGCTTACTAGTACCGTGTCTCATCACTTCGTGAGCAGTCGTAGGGCGTGCGCAGCGCGCCAACTGACGGGCGCGTGGCACGCGCCCTACGATTTCACCGCGAATGAACGTGCGAGACACGGGACTAGCTGTACACCTCAAGGTTGAGTGTCTGGGCGAGTACCGAATCGGTGAGAAACTTCACCACAAGTGACTACCTTCTAAAACGCGAACAACGCATCCAGCTGCATACGATTGACCGTGGCATTGGTGAGTCCTCGGGGGCGATCGATCAAATCAACGAAGTACCCTTTGGCAGTTAGGGTGAACCGTGGCAGCAACATATAATCAACCTTCACAATCGGTCCTTGCACGTTGGTTCCGCCACGTCGGCCAAAGTCACTCAAGGTAAACATCGAAATCACCGAGTCAGTTTCAACGCGCGTCCACAATGCTGAGAATGCCCAGTCACCGGGATTTCTCGTCTGCCCAATGCCTGCACCGATCAGATAAGCGTCGTTCTTGCCGAATTTCGCTTCAGTGTTGTGCGCATAGTCGAACATAAAGGTGAGCGGCCAGCGGGCAGATCCAGTGTCCAGAGTGAACTGGGCACTCGCATTGACGATGTTGAATCCCCCAGTAAAGCGTTGAATGGGATTGCTCGTATTGGGCGAAATCAAATTGCCACCACGTACGACTTGTCCGTTGCGTAACCGCACCGAATTGGTCAGCACCAGCTGAGAGTTGCGGTTCCGCTCTAAGGCAAGCGCATCTGAGCGCCCAAAATAGTAGTCAGCAAAAGCAAGCGTCAACTGCGACTTGGCCGTAGGAGCGACTGTCAGTTGGATTTGTTCCCCCAACATGTAGGAATCGCGCCCTGGGAAAAACTCTTTGATTGACCACTGCCCTGCCGCGAGTTTGAGGCTGCGAAAGAAGTCTTTGCCTTCAAAGAGGGTCAGCTCCTCGGCAAGGCCTTCAGGGGAGAGGTCTTCATCAAAAATCAACTCCGATCCCATGACTGCCCGAGGCCGAAAGAAGTTCACGCCAAACTTTCCTGCTGTCAGGGAAAAAAACGACTTTTCTAGGCCAAAACTTTTACCAGGGCGAAAAGTGACATAGGCGTGATCAAGGTTAATCGTTTTGCGGTTAAACACATCAGTCAACGTCTGGTTATTGGAGATAACTTCGTTGGGGTCGCCAGTAACGATACGCACTCCCGCTTCTAACTCGTCACTGAGTTGCAGTCTGGCGCCAAACCGTAACCGTAGTCGCTGACGATTACGCGCAGTGACATCATCTTGATAGAAGCCTTCATGTCGCACGCGGATATCGCCAAAGAAACTGAACCGATTGAGCCAATCGATATTTTTCTTCACATCCGCAACGGCAGTTTTCTTCAACTCTTCGACCGCTTTGGACTGCTGCTCAGCTTGGGTTTTTTGTTGCTCCTCGATACGCGTGAGCCGTTCCGAGACATTGCTCGGTACCACACCCGGTGACTTAAGGTTTGCGAGATCTTGATCGGTCAGGACCCCTTTGGCTTTGAGTAAGCTAATCAACGCTTGCTGGTCATCTTCTCCACTTCCACCTTTGCCCCCTCGCGCGCGGAGCTTTTGGATATCTTCCTGACTGAGCACGCCTTTGGCTTTGAGGATGTCAATCAGTGAAGTTTCTTGGGCATGAGCTGGAATAACCAACAAGCAAACCATCAACCCCACAATAATGTACATGCATTTCTCCCTTCTTCTCACATCATGAGGCTTCACAGCCTGCTGCGACACTTAGCCCTTAAGTGAGACCCCCTGGTTAGATTTCAAATTGGACCTTAAGTTATGACCCCAATTCACCCCTTAGTTAGACCATAACCGAAAGAACGGATTGAAGTCAAAAATCGCGGCAAGACGTCACCAACCCTTCATTTTCCTCCCGGAGCAGGGAGTGAGGCCGTTCTGGCACGAACGACAGCCAAGGAGACCAAACAACGAAAATCTTGTGCTTTTCAAAGCACTTACAAGAGAGGCTGACAGTGAGTGAGTTGAATTGAGGACGGAGGGAAGGCAAACAACACAGGGGCACGGCCTGGCCTGATGAACGAAGAGGAAACACGAGAGGCAGGAAGGAGGAAAGAGCGACACCCGATTTGTTCCGCGGGAGCAAGCAAAGAAGGTCTTGTGAGCGAGCAGCGATGGAGCTAAGAGCGACATAGG
>VGTJ01000201.1 GCA_016874775.1 Deltaproteobacteria bacterium | reverse complement strand
GTCGCCCGCGTTCATCCAGCTCTTCGACCAGACTTCGATACTTAGACCGAAGCCAGCACACAATGGTCTCGTCTCTCATCCCTGCTCTTGTGCAGAGGCTCTCCACTCCGGTCAATCACTATTGCGGTAAGTTGTTTCCTGCCACCGCCTTAGTGTACGCAGCGGCACCGCTGTACGACGTTGGCAAGATTGGCATTCCTGATGTGTTGTTACTCAAACCAGGGCGGCTGCAACAAGCAGAGCGGGCCGTCATCGAGATGCATCCCACACTGGGAACCAGTCTCGTCACAGGAGTGACCTCACCGTTACTGGAAACCGCACGACAAGTGATCCTGACGCATCACGAGCACTGGGACGGCAGCGGCTATCCACAAGGACTCAAAGGCGAACAGATTCCCTTGGCTGGTCGCATCGTCATGGTGGCAGAGCGTTATGAGGCACTGCGCTGCACACGTCCCTATCGTGCCGCGTTAGACCATAATCACGCGATGGAAGTCATGTTACGTGGCGATGACAGAACAAAACCTGAACATTTTGATCCATCTGTGTTGAAAGCGTTTCACTCCATTCACCAAGACCTCGCCACCCTTCGCGATCACCGGGCAAGTTAGGGTACATTCACAATCCCGGCTATGATGCCTTCCCAGACGCTGGTGCATAAAGTACGGCACAGCGTCTGTCGGAGGCAGAGCCATGACACAGCCCTCGTTGTGGTATAAAGACACAATCTTTTACGAACTATCGATTCGCGCTTTTTGTGACAGCAACGCCGATGGGATTGGCGATTTTCGTGGCGCAACTCAGAAACTCGAGTACCTTCGTGACCTCGGAGTCACCTGTATCTGGCTGCTGCCGTTCTATCCTTCGCCACTGAAAGACGACGGGTACGACATCGCTGATTACTACGGCGTACACGCAGATTACGGCACGGTCGATGACTGCCGCGCATTCATCGTTGCAGCGCATGAGCGAGGTATCCGGGTCATCGCTGACCTCGTTCTCAATCATACTTCTGATCAACATCCGTGGTTTCGTGAAGCGTGTGCAGCTTCCACAAGCGCCAAGCGAGACTACTATGTGTGGAGCGATACACCCGAGAAGTATCAAGGAGTGCGGGTCATCTTTCGTGATTTTGAGACCTCGAACTGGACCTGGCATCCAGAAGCACACGCCTATTACTGGCACCGGTTCTATCGTCATCAGCCAGATCTGAACTACGACAATCCTCGCGTCCGCCAAGAAGTGCTGCAGATTGCCCGTTTTTGGCTCGATCTCGGTATGGATGGATTTCGCTGCGATGCCGTCCCGCATCTCTTTGAACGTGAGGGAACAAGTTGTGAAGGGCTCCCGGAAACGCATGCCTACTTCAAAGAACTTCGCCGCGACCTTGAACGCACTCATCCAGAGTGTGTACTGCTGGGCGAAGCCAATCAATGGCCGCGAGAGACCGCGATCTATTTTGGTGACGGCGACGAATTCCACATGACGTTCCATTTTCCCCTCGTCACGCGCATGTTTCTGGCACTCGCGCGCGAGAGCAGTGCGCCGATTGTCGATATTCTTGCTCAGACTCCAACCATTCCGGCCAACTGCCAATGGGCGGTGTTTCTTCGTAATCATGATGAGACGACGATGTCTCGGGTCAGCGAAGACGATCGTGCGGTGTTGTACCACACCTATGCCACCACGCCACAGATGCGCCTCAATAACGGTATTCGGCGGCGGCTCGCACCTTTGGTCGGACACGATCTCCGCAAGCTCAAGTTGTTATATAGTCTGATCTTTAGCCTGCCGGGGAGTCCGGTCCTCTATTACGGCGATGACATTGGCATGGGCGATGATGTCTCACGTGCTGATCGTGGCGGCTTACGCACACCGATGCAATGGGACGCAACGCGAAATGCCGGTTTTTCTACGGCGGACCCTGCCCAACTCTATGCACCAGTCATCTGCGATCCACCCGCAAGCTACCAACACATGAATGTGGAAACGCAACGGCAAGATCGACAATCACTGGTGTCGTGGCTGAAAAACATCATCGCAGTACGAAAAAGACTGTCGGTGTTTGCGCACGGTGCATTAGAACTACTTACTCCTGCCAATCCGCACGTGTTTGCCTACCTGCGAACATGGCGCGATACCAAGGTCTTGGTGGTCAGTAATTTATCCCACCAAAAACAAGAGGTCGCGCTGCCTCTGCAGCAATTCACCGGGATCGCCCCTTTGGACATATGCGCTGAGCACCTGCTCTCACAAATTGGTACGCTCCCTTATGCTCTCACGCTCAATCCATACGAGTTTCGCTGGCTCCAGTTGCAGAACTAAATTGGACCTGTGAAGATTCGTACAGTTGGGATAGCGTGCGCCATGCGCACAGGAGTCATGCCAGGCGAGCGCAACGTGCGCATGGCGCACGCTACGGTCTCTCTGGTGATAACCTAAAGTGTACCAATCTCGCGCGGTTTGATTTAGCTTTTTCGCTGATAGCGAAAGAACACCACCGCCAACGGTGGCAAGGTCAAACTCAGAGAATACGGATGACCATGCGAAGCCGTAGGCACGGTTTCGAGACCACCAAGATTTCCCTGGTCGCTGCCACCGTAAATCTCTGCATCGCTATTCAGCAGTTCTTGCCAAAATCCGTCGTATGGCACGCCGAGCCGATAGTGGGAGCGAACGACCGGGGTAAAGTTACAGACAATGAGCACGACCTCTTGCGGAGTATTGCCCCAGCGGAGAAAACTCAGGACACTGCTATCACTATCGTGGCAATCCACCCACTCAAACCCTCCAGGCTCACAGTCTCGCTCATAGAGTGCTGGGTGCAGGCGATAACAGTTATTCAGATCAGCAACCCAGCGTTGCAAACCAGAATGGAATGGTAAGTCGAGCAAATGCCAATCGAGACTCACTTCATGATACCACTCATTCCATTGCCCAAGTTCCCCTCCCATAAAGAGCAATTTCTTCCCTGCCTGTCCGTACATATAGCCAAACAGCAGGCGCATATTGGCGAACTTCTGCCACATATCGCCCGGCATTTTGGTCATCAGCGAACCTTTGCCATGGACGACCTCATCATGAGACAAGGGCAGAACGAAATTCTCTGAACCCACATACAATTGGCGAAAAGTTAACTCATTGTGATGATACTTGCGATAGATGGGATCCTGGGAAAAGTACGCCAGGGTGTCGTGCATCCACCCCATATCCCATTTCAGGCCGAAGCCGAGCCCGCCAACATGGGTCGGACGAGACACCATCGCCCATGAGGTCGACTCCTCAGCCGTCGTTTGTACGTCAGGATAGTGTCGATACACTTCAGTATTGAAGCGTCGCAAAAACTCAATCGCATCGATATTCTCTTTGCCACCGTATTGGTTGGGTACCCACTCGCCCTCTTTACGCGAGTAGTCGAGGTACAACATCGATGCGACAGCATCGATGCGGAGTCCATCGACGTGATACTTGTCGAGCCAGAACATGGCATTACTGATGAGAAAACTTCGTACTTCATGCCGACCATAGTTGAAGATGAAGCTGTCCCAGTCGGGATGGATCCGTTGACGAGGGTCGTCATGCTCATACAAGTGAGTTCCATCGAAATATCCCAGCGCATGCTCATCGTGCGGGAAGTGCGCCGGCACCCAATCGAGAATCACGCCAATCCCATGCTGGTGCAGCGTATCGACCAGATACATAAAATCCTGGGGCGTGCCGTAACGACTCGTGGGGGCAAAATATCCACTGACTTCGTATCCCCATGAACCATAGAAGGGATGTTCCATCACCGGGAGAAACTCAACGTGGGTAAAGCCCATACGTTGCACATATGACGGTAAGGTGTCGGCTAATTCACGATACGTAAGGGAGCGATTGCCTTCTTCAGGAACTCGTCTCCATGAGCCAAGATGCACCTCATAAATCGACATGGGCGCGGTAAGGGCATTGCGGTGCTGTCGCTGCATCATCCAGGTCTGATCTTCCCACAGATACGTTAGATCCCAGACAATCGATGCAGTTTTCGGTGGCACTTCATTGAAAAACGCAAATGGGTCCATCTTATCGACGTGATAGCTCTGAACACCAGAAGCGATGTGGTACTTGTAGGTTGCTCCTTGGCGCAGGTCAGGAAAAAACCGCTCCCAGATGCCGGACTGGCCACGTGAGTGTAATGGGTGACTTTCTTTCTGCCAGCCATTGAACTCGCCGATCACACTCACACGTTCGGCATTCGGGGCCCAGACGGCAAACGAGGTTCCGGCAACACCGTCTATCGTCACAAGGTGTGCCCCAAGCCGTTCGTATAAACGAACATGGCTCCCTTCATTGAAATAGTGCAGATCTTGATCGCCAAGCAGTATAGAAGTTGTCGTGTGCGACATGCATGTCCTTATGAAACAGTTAGATTGCTTCTCCCAACAATTGCAGAATACCAGCTAACGGAATACGGACCCACTCGGGTCGATTGTTGAGTTCATAACTCAGTTCGTAGACCGCTTTTTCCAGTAAATACGCATCGAGGAGTACGTGCAATTCATCTAACGAATGCGGAACAAAGGGGGCGCGATGAGCAGTGTCGCGATAACTCCGTAGAAACAGTGCTGAGACCCACAAATGCCACACACGTGCCCACGATTCTCGCAACGTTTGTGCCTCTGGTGTGGAGTCACCGCTGCCTTGGGTTTCTTGAGCGAACAACACGTTATACGCGGCATAGTGAAACGATCGTAGCATCCCTGCCACATCGCGGAGAGGGGAGCGTTTAATGCGGCGCTCACTCAATGGGCGCGCGGGCTCTCCCTCGAAATCGATGATCACGAAGTCTTTCCCGGTATAGAGCACCTGCCCAAGGTGATAATCACCATGGTGACGAATCCGCATGGCCGTAATCTTCCGTCCGATCACAGACTGGAACCGTTTCCCAACCTCCTTCTCCAGTTCCAAGACACGTTGTGCGAGAGTTCGCACCGGAGCAGCCAACGTCGGCAGTCGACGACGAAGAAGAGGAAATGCCTGCCCAGCGACACTCCACATCGACTGGTAGATGGAGCGTTGATACAGGGCTGAGAACGGCTCCGGAGCAAAGAGCGGATCGGTCGTATCGGAGGCCAACGCGAGGTGTAACTCGGCTGTGCGCTGCCCAAGGAGCCGGATAGAAGCCGCATAGGAGCTGAGCACCTCCGTCACTATCGTGGGCGGATCATCTTCACTCGCGGCGATGAATGGTTTTTGGAGTAATATACCTGGGTCCGTTTCTCGATGGATCGCCGCACGCTCAAAATAGGCACGCAATTCATCGATCGTGTATTGCCAGGCATCACAGGCGTGCGGGACGAAACAGTGGAGAATGCCGACAGTCACTGGCTCGCCACGTTCTGGCCGATACTCAAGGGCACCAGCAACGGCGGCGGTATGTGGAAATCGGACTTTCTCGGTGAGAAAGCGACCGATCTCTAAATCGGGATTCACCCCTTGTGAGACCCGGCGAAAAAGTTTGAGGATAAACTGCTGGTCGTAGACGATCGAGGTGTTACTTTGTTCTGTCTTCAGTAACGCAGTCTCCAGCAACGATCCTGGGGTGGGCAGCCGAGGATACGCCCGTGTGGTCACGCCAACCAGTTCGCCCCGTTGCCCTTTGTAACGTCGTCGCCGCGTCATCATCGTCAATAACTCTTGGTGAAGATCTTTCCGTCCGAGTGCTTCATACAGCACCCCAACGCCGCCATTTCTCTGTACACGAGCCACCAACGTCGCCGGTTGTTCTTTTTCCAGTTGTGCGGCGTGTTCTCCTGTCGCAACCCCTAACGTGAGAACGTAGGTTTCCGGGTCCCCTTCCGTATAGGTCAACAGGAGCGAGACTGCGTAACATTCATCATCCATGGGTACGCGGAGGATTTCCGATACGGCAGTCGAGCGAACCGTGCGAGCTTTCCCCCCGAACCAGCGCTGATTTCTGAGGTAAGCAAGCAAGGCGCCTTCCAGGGGTGCCGCTTTGCCGTTTTGTAGCAAAGATGCGAGAGAACCGTTCAGCGTGACGACCGAAGCCGACGGCAGAGTGACTCGCGGCTCGGGTGTTATCGTTCGACCTTCCAGTGAAAACCAATAGAACGAGTGCGGCGCTAACGTCAGAAAATAGGGGGGCTCGCCGATAAGAGGAAACGCGTTGCAGCTAAACATCTCGACCGGCGTTACGCCCTTGAATGCACTCAGGTCAAGTTCAGTATACTGCACAAATCGTGATAAATTGGCAACCACTAACACGCACTCGTGTTGATAGCGACGCAGGAACGCCAGGATCTTGCGATTCTCCGGGTGCAGCACCTCCATCGTGCCACGCCCGAACGCTTGATAACGCTTGCGCAAGGCAATCTGCCGTTTCATCCACCATAAGAACGAGTGTGGGTTTCCCTCTTGCGCCTCGACGTTCACCGCCTCGTAATGATACTCAGGATCGATGATGATCGGCAGATAGAGTTTCTGCGGATTGGCGCGCGAAAAGCCGGCATTCCGGTCTGCGCTCCATTGCATCGGCGTCCGCACCCCATTGCGATCACCAAGGTAGACGTTATCGCCCATGCCTATCTCATCGCCGTAGTAGAGAATAGGCGAACCCGGTAGCGAAAAGAGCAGGCCGTTCATCAGTTCAATGCGACGACGATGATTCCCTAACAGCGGCGCCAGACGACGACGGATACCGAGATTGATACGCATCTGTGGATCCTGCGCGTACACACGGTACATATAGTCCCGTTCTTCATCAGTGACCATTTCCAGCGTCAGCTCATCATGATTACGCAGAAAAATTCCCCACTGGCAGTTCTCGGGAAGGACAGGAGTCTGCTCAAGAATGTCGATGATCGGAAAACGATCCTCCGTATGAATCGCCATGAACAAGCGTGGCATCAGGGGAAAATGAAAATTCATGTGACATTCGTCCCCGTGCCCGAAGTATGCCGCAGCATCCTCTGGCCACTGATTGGCCTCGGCAAGAAACAATCGGTTGGGAAATTTGTGTTCGACATGCCGCCGCAACTCGCGCAAAAAAGCGTGTGTCTCGGCGAGATTCTCACAGTTTGTTCCTTCACGTTCGTACAAGTACGGCACCGCGTCTAAGCGTAAACCATCGACCCCAAGGGTAAACCAGAAGTCGACGGCTTTGAGAATCTCTTTGCGCACCCGCGGGTTGTCATAGTTTAAATCCGGCTGATGCGCATAGAAGCGATGCCAGTAATAACTCTTTGCCACCGGGTCCCAGGCCCAGTTGGACGGCTCAAAATCCTTGAAGATGATGCGTGCATCTTGATATTTTTCTGGCGTGTCGCTCCACACATAAAAGTCGCGCCACGGGCTTCCCGGTTTCGCGCGACGCGCCCGTTGAAACCACGGATGCTGATCCGACGTATGATTGAGAGCCAACTCCGTAATCACACGGATACCGCGGAGATGGGCTTCGCGCAAAAAGAGTTCAAAGTCTGCCAACGTTCCATACAGCGGATGCACGGCTGTGTAATCCGCCATATCGTAGCCATCATCTTTGAGTGGCGACGGACAGAACGGCAGCAGCCAAAGGGCGGTGACCCCCAGACCATGTAAGTAATCAAGTTTTTGCCGTAAGCCACGAAAATTCCCAACGCCGTCAGCGTCACTGTCGTAGAACGCTCGCACATGCAGTTCGTAAATGATCGCGTCTTTGTACCACAGTGGATCGTCCACAAGCTGGATATCGCTCTTATGCCAACCACCCATACAACACTCCCGCTCTGTGTTCGTCTGGCATGCCCACCGCAGTGACTGTAGCGGGCTTCCATGCACAGCTCAACTCTGAAAAAGTGTCTTGCGGCTTTTGTTAAAACACCAAGGACGGTTACGATAGCCAACTTGGGTTGATGTTCAGCTACGTAGAGACGAAGGTTCTTGAGTATGGAACGCGTTGCGCTCACCCTGCAAAAACATTTTGACGCGATTGTCGCGTGGCTCCTGACGTCAGGCATTCGCATCCTCCTCATTCTTGTCCTTGCGGCTGTGGCGTGTCGTCTGGCGCGAGTCCTCACCGAACGCCTGAACTCGTTCATGCAGGGATTAACAGATTCTCTTGAGCGGCAGAAACGCGCGCGCACGCTGAGCCATATCGTCCGAACTATCGCCCTGACCATTCTGCTGATCGTCACCACCATGACCGTTCTTGGTGAAATCGGCGTCAATCTTGCTCCGGTTCTGGCAGCTGCTGGCATTGGCGGGCTCGCCGTCGGTTTTGGTGCCCAGAATCTCGTGCGCGACGTGATTACCGGCTTCTTCATTCTTCTTGAAGATCAAATCCGCGTCGGTGACATTGTCAAAGTCGGAGATAAAGCCGGTCTCGTCGAGCATATCAGCCTCCGGGTCCTCACACTGCGTGACTTCGACGGCAGTGTGCATCTGATCCCCCATGGCACGATCACCACCGTCACGAACATGACCAAAGACTGTTCATACGCGGTGCTTGACGTTGGCATTTCCTCTCGTGAGGATGCGGATACCGTCATAAAGATTCTCAATGACGTTGGAGAAGAACTTCGTAATGACCCGTTGTTTGCCAGTGATATTCTTGAAGACCTGGAGGTCGTGGGAATCGACAGCTTTTCCGCTGCACGGATAGTGATAAAAGGGCGCATCAAAACTGCACCGATCAAACAATGGCGTGTTGCCCGTGAGTTTCGACGACGTCTGAAAAAATCCTTTGATCACCATGGGATTGAATTGCCGTAAACAGGCGGTTGAAGAGAACAGAGAGAGAGTTTTCCCAATACCGGCTCTCGACAGAGAGGCGCGTTTACTCATCACCCTGAGCGGCGTGAGGGGCAATAGTGTTCGGCACTCGCTATGCATGTATGCAGAGGGGTCCCTTCCTCATAAGGGTAGGTTTTTATCCAAGCCACAATTGGCGCGGATTTCCCCTCGTGAGGAGCCGCGTGTTCGTCAGGCCCGCGCAGGCGGGCATCCAGGAGCTTCACCCCTGAACGATTGCGTATTCTCCCTGGCTTCCCGCATTCGCGGGCATGACGTCTCGTCTTTTCTCAGCGTAAAAGCCTACCCCTAAAAGGGGGTCCCTTCTCCCCGCAGGGGAGCAGGACAGGATGAGGGGAGAAAGCGTGGGTGTGGCTGACTGCGTCGCGTATCACCCTCACCCTAGCCCTCTCCCTGCCAGGGAGAGGGAAGTGGCTACTGCTGCCTGTTGGTGGTCAAGTTTTGTGTCGAACAGTATTGCGCGAAGGGTCTCCCAGAGAGATTCTTATAGTATCGTGCCTCATAACTTCGTGAGCAGTTGTAGGGCGTGCGCGGCGCGCCAACTGACTGGCGCGTGGTACGCGCCCTGCGATTTCACCGCTCATGAACGTGCGAGACACGGTACTAGGACGGGTCTTTTTGAGAGTTCCACTCCGGATGACGGCGCTCTGATACCAACTCTTTGTGGTTTAGCTTTGCGTCTGAGTCGCCAGTTCCTTTCGGAATGAAGCGTTGCCCACGCCAAACTCACCCCGTCCATTTGCCTCTCTACAGTTTGTGGTTCAACTTCCGAAGACTCTTTAGCGAGGTACCCAATAACTCCGCCACTAAACCAGTCGCCCATACGGTGGAACACGTAGCAAGGCCAACACACGGTGATGCTAAAGGAGCACGCGATGGCAAATGAGGTTGAAATTCTGCTTGTCGAAGATAGTCTGACACAGGCGCTACAGCTTAAAAAAATTCTCACTTCACTTGGCTTCATTGTCACGCACGCCAGTGATGGTCACCAAGCCCTTGCCGCCCTCCGACAGCAACGCCCCGGGCTCGTGTTGAGTGATATCGTCATGCCAGAGATAGACGGGTATCAACTCTGTCGTCAGATTAAAGAGGACCCCGAGTTTGGTGATCTTCCCATAATTCTCATGACCACCATGACCGATTCACACGAGGTTGTGCGTGCCCTGGAGAACAAAGCGGACGGATTCATCACCAAGCCGTGTGACCCAGCTTTCCTCTCTTCCCGCATCGAGACCGCCCTCGCCAATCGTCAATTGCGCGGGACGTCAGTAAGGCGGTGGCAGGAAACAACTTACCGCAATAGTGATTGACCGGAGTGGAGAGCCTCTGCACAAGAGCAGGGATGAGAGACGAGACCATTGTGTGCTGGCTTCGGTCTAAGTATCGAAGTCTGGTCGAAGAGCTGGATGAACGCGGGCGAC
>VGTJ01000200.1 GCA_016874775.1 Deltaproteobacteria bacterium | reverse complement strand
GACTTGGACAGGTTCGGGAGCTTGCTCCCAGACCTCGACGGGCACAATGGCAGGGCGCTTCTGCGTCACGCCGCTCTCTCTATCTCATCTCTCACTTTCCCTCAAGTCTGAGGGGTGAACATTTACTATAGCCTTTCTTCAAAACATTCCCGAAATCTTCCCATCCGCATCCATCTTCATACCGAATGCTGCCGGTTTGGCAGCAAGCCCCGGCATCGTCAGCATTTCACCAGTCAATGGGACACAGAACCCTGCGCCAGCAGACAGGCGAACTTCACGAACAGTGAGAGTAAAGTCACGTGGGCGACCGTACAGCTTCGGATCATCGGACAATGACATCTGCGTCTTGGCCATGCAAATTGGGACGTTGCTGTAACCTAACGCGTTAATCCGATCGAGGTCGGTTTTGGCCCGTGGAAGAAGAGCGATATCCGCAGCGCCGTAAATTTTCTGGGCGATGGTACGAATCTTCTCTTCAATCGAGGCTTCGAGCGGATACAAGAACTTCGGCGTCGGTGTCGCACTCTGGCAAACATTGACTACCGTCTCTGCTAACGGCAGGCCACCCTCGCCACCATGACCAAAGACATCGATCACACATGCTTCGAGCCCAAGTGCCTGACATTCTTCAACAACGAGTTTCAATTCGTCTTCTGTGTCTGAAGCAAAGCGGTTGATCGCGACAATCGGTTGCACGCCAAACTCGCGGATACTTTCCGCATGTTTGGCAAGATTACTCATGCCGAGCTTGAGAGTCTTCAAATCTGGCTTGTTCACGTCGCTAACCGGCGTTCCACCATGCATCTTAAGCGCTTTGACAGTTGCTACGAGCACAACCGCCGACGGCCATAAACCCGCCGCGCGACATTTGATATCGAAGAACTTCTCGCCACCAAGGTCAAAGCCAAAGCCAGCTTCGGTGACAACATAATCGGCATAGCTCAATGCCAGACGGGTGGCGATGATACTGTTACACCCGTGGGCGATGTTACCAAACGGACCGCCATGAACGAATGCCGGCACGCCTTCAACCGTCTGCACCAGGTTCGGTTTGAGAGCATCTTTGAGAATGATGGCCATCGAGTCCGGTGCCTGCACATCACGAGCAGTGACGGCATTCATTTTGCCCGAAAAACCAATCACAATGCGTGAGAGCCGCTCAATCAGATCGGCTGGACCATTGGTCAAGCACAGGATTGCCATGACTTCAGATGCGGCAGTGATGTCGAACCCATCTTCACGTGGTACCCCCATGAGTGCCCCGCCGAGACCGATCGTCATCTGCCGCAGGGCACGGTCGTTCATGTCCATGACGCGGCGCCAGCGAATACGTCGCACATCAAGGTCAACTTGACCGTGGAACAACGCGTTATCCATCATTGCCGAGAGCAGATTATGTGCCGAGGTCACCGCATGAATATCACCAGTGAAATGCAAGTTGATGTCTTCCATGGGCAAGACTTGTGAACGGCCACCACCGCAGCCACCCCCTTTGACACCAAACACCGGCCCCATCGAAGGTTCACGCACCGCAACTGTCGCCTTTTTTCCCAGTCGCGCCAAAGCCTGGCCCAAACCGATCGTCGTCGTCGTCTTCCCTTCTCCTGCTGGAGTCGGATTGATCGCCGACACGAGAATGAGCTTGCCGGTTGGTCGACTCGCAGCAGTAGTGAACGCCTCCAATGCGATCTTCGCTTTTACTCGCCCATACGGCTCAAGATACTGCGGAGGAAGAGAAAGACGAGCGGCAATTTCCTCAATCGGTTGCAAATCCGTTGATTGTGCAACGGCTAGGTTTTGGTCACGACTCATGTGTTTATTCCTCGTAGACAAGCAAAATAAATGCGTAAAACGTAAAGCGTAAAACGTAAAAAAGAACAACTACGGTCCGCGTAACACGTAAAACATAATCGGTAATCCGTAACCACCCAACCTCCTCTTTACGTTTTACGGATTACGTTTTAGAACCGCCTCGCCGCCTCAACCATGCGCGAAAGTTTTCCCACAGCAATATCTGTCGTTCGTCGGCGGCCAAATCCACAGGACGGCGCGATCCATAGCCGTTCAGGTTCAATGAGGCGCGTCACTTCATGAATGTGGTCAGCAATCTCGTCGCTGGTCTCAACTGGAGTCTTCACGTCAACGATACCAGCAATCACTTCCAGTTCTTTAGGGATATCACGCAGACAGGCACGATCAGCCCATTGCCCAGGATGAGAGCACTCCAGGTGAACTTTATCGACGATCCCAGCGAGTTGTTTCACAAATGGCATCAGCGCATGCAGGTTATGGACAGAAATCACCGGCTTTGACCCTAAATCACCCAGGCAGCAGTGAATCGTTTTCGTCACAGAGACACCGGCAAAACTTTGGGCAATAAGATCGACTGCCTGCGTCGGAGAAATCTGTTCAAGAACTGACTGTACCGTAATGTACGGGATATCGAGTTGCACTTCTCGTGCCCCAGCGGTAGCAAGTGCTTGAATCTCGTGGTTCACAATCTCGATGGCGCGTAGCAACTGCGCTTGCGCTTTCTCCATGGGCCGTAAATGCGCCAGCACTTCCAGTGGTCCAGGAACCGAGAGCTTTTCCAAGGCATGGTCAATCTGCGACTCGCGTCGAAACGCTTCAGCGTATCCTAACCCATGCGGTGCAGCGATATCTCCAGTCAGTTCGTACTCAGCGAGATCAGAATAATCGTGCAACTCCGTTGCTTGAGGTTTGACGAGTGTCACTCCCGTCAGTTTTCGCGGAAGGTGCTGAATAAATGCTTCCGCAAAAAACTCCCCACCCATGAACTGAGTCACACCAGTGGCTTTCTGCTCACGAATGGCAATCTCCGCAGCGCCCACGAGCGTTGGTTTCACCAACATCTCAGGCAAGGTGCCACGATGATATTGCTGCAAACGCTCACGATACATTTCCGGCAACGGCCAGCTACCAACAACGGTTGTTCTGATCATGATGGCACCAAAAAGGAATATAGAATGAAGAAGATAGGAGACAGAATGGAGAAAAATATTTTTCGCTTTCTCTATCTTTAGCCGTCTGTATTCTACCTCCTACCTTCTCTCCCCTGTCTTCTTTATTCGTTACGTTTTCCGCCTTACGTGTTACGTATTATGCCAACACATACTCCACGACCGCCGCCCCGGTTCCCCAGACCGGCCCATATGCCAAGGTTTGCCCTGGAGTTGCCGGGGTTCCCAGTACCCCCATCAACCAGGCAAAGGCTTTAAATCCCATATCTGGAACCGCGGTCTTCGCATATTCCTCACTCCCTAAGAGCACTTCCGAATTCTTTCCCTGAGCAATACGCTCAAGAACACGTCGGTTCCACGTATCGTCTTCAGCGCGTGAGAAACGGTCCTGTAAGGGATCAATCGCTTCAGTAAAAAAGCGACCCGACAGTCCGGTACACGCAATCACAACCGTACGTTTTCCGCTCTCCTCAATCGCTTGTCGCATCGCACGCCCGAGCGTGAGTGAATCTTCCTGCCCAGCGTAAATGTTACAAGAAACGATCACAAGCGGAATGGTATGCTGCGGATTCACAAACCGTTGGGCAACCAGCACTCCAGTATCAACGGGAAATCCGTTGTAGTTAACCGTTTTAGTCGCCAAGCCTAGTGATGAAGCAATCGCCGCTGCGCGAGTTGTGAGATCGACATCTACTCGCAGATCGAAGGGAAAATCTCCATATTCATACCAATTTTCATCGACGTGCAGACCCTTCGGATTAGGATTGGTTTGAAACGAATGCCCCAACACAGAAATCCACTGCGTGCTGTAGATGACCAACACCTCGGGCTTCACCTGCTGAATGTGCTCTGCCGCCTGACGAAAGCCACGCCGGAGTGTTTCCCAACTCGCGGCAGGAATTTGCGAAGCCAAATGAGGCAGCCCGGGAAGAATATATGCACGCTGAATCGTACCTTTAGGCATAAGTAATAGCTTTCTTACGGTCTCGCCCGATAGCCGTATCATGCTGAGCACGGCAAAGTTTCTCTCTGAGAAACCCTTCGTTTCACTCAGGGTGACAACGTTGATAGACCAATCTTCTCGTGTTTAATCTAATGCCGCTGCGTCAAATCCCATTCAACGACCGCATTCCCTGTGCCGATCACTGTCCAATAGCCATGCACCTGCGCCGGAATTTGCGGAAATCCCATCGCCGAGAGCATCCAGGTTAGTCCGCCAGACTTTACCTCTGCCGCAGTCTTCTCCATAAACTCAGGGAGAATCGTCATCAGCTTATCGGTCTTGCCTTTTCGCATGAGTTCAAGGACGCGCATGTCCCACTGATACTGGTTGTTATTGAAGATCACTTCCTTGTTCATGTCCTCGACCAGCTCAGGCTCACGATCATAGTGCAAATGCGAGAGGGTGTTGCTCGCGGCCAGCACCACCCGGCGCCCAGTCTTGGCAATCGCTCGCGCTGTTGCACGCCCCAGTTTGATCATTTGTTCCTGGCCAATCTCCGTTGAATAAAAATAAGGCGAATTGTTCGCAGAGATACCAAGGATCGGAATATCCCAGTCCGGATTCAGCATGTGGAGAGAGACAATCGTGCCGTAATCGACCCGGAAGTTCGGGTTAGTCATCTTCTTGGCGACAAGCCCTTCTTTCTGCGCCTCTTCGTAACAAACATCAGCCAAGTCGACATCGACCTTCATCTCATAACGATAACGAAAGATATGAGGAAAAATGGGATCAACCGAAAGCCCTTGGAGGTGCGGAACACGCAGGAAGTGATGTCCAACAATCGTCATCCAATGCGGACTATGAACGAGGATCACATCCGGTTTCCACGCCTTGATTTTTTCCCGGCAAGACTCATAGGCCCACCGTAACATCTCCCATCCACCGGTTGAACGCGGTTCGTTGCGTTCAGGATTTTCGCCATAGACAAGATGCGGCGGATGCGGCGCCAGAAAGCCAGCGAGAATTTTTCCTTCGGTCATACGATTGCCTCCTGCCAGGATGTGGCTCAGATTCTCCTCTTCTCACCGAAGGGTTGTCAAGGTGGAAGTGGCAGTCTTCATGTCACCACCTCGCAGGTCTCCTTGCAGAGGTTTCGCCGTTCCGTCAGAGTAGCGAGAGTACGACACGGCAGGAGGGCCTATGGCTGAAACCGGCGACAATCAAAGCGCTTCGCATACAAATGACGCACCAAAGAGCCGTTTACCTCACCTCGTCATCGCACTGCTCGTGAGTATCGGATTCCTGTACCTTGCCTTTCGCAACGTCAAGCTGGATGAACTCGGTGCAGCACTCCAGCGGATTAACCTGAGCTGGCTCCTCGTCGCTATTGTCGTGAGTTTGCTGATTATGGTTTTTCGCGCCTGGCGTTGGCAGTTGGAACTGCGCCCCTTGGAACACGTACCGTTTGGTCGTCTGTGGGTTATTATCTCGGTTGCCTATATGGCCATTAATTTGTTGCCGGTACGGATTGGTGAAATCGTGCGCCCGTGGTTGCTGTCACGCCGGTCGGGAGTGGCATTTTCCAGCGTGATCGGCAATGTCGTGTTCGAAAAGACGATGGATTCACTCATTATCGTCTTTTACATTCTGCTGGGTTTGATCACCGTAGAGAATCTGCCGGTGTGGGTCCGACGTGGAGCGATGGTTCCAGCAGTTGCCGCCGCGATACTTGTCTCTTTAGTTGTTCTTTTCTGGTGGCGTGGCGAGGCATTTGTTGATCGCTGGCTGTTGCATCGTTTGCCCCAAGGCTTTGGTGGAAAGCTCAAGAACGTGCTGGCATCGATGGCCGACGGTATGAAGATCATTCCTAACCCGATGTTACTTCTTTCCGTCTTCCTGGTGTCACTCACGTTATGGTTTCTGCCCATTCTCTCCAGTTACATTATGATTCGTGCTTTTGATTTTCAGGTGCCATTTGGTGCGGCGCTCGTGGTCTTTATTTTCATTGGCTTTGGCACGGCGTTACCCAACTTGCCGGGCATGATCGGTCCCTATCAGTACGCGTGCCAGCTTGCACTGGGCCTTTTCGGTGTGAGTGAGGTCGACGCCCTTGCCTATGGTTTGGTTCTCAACGCGGTGCAATTTCTTACACTCGTCGCTCAAGGCTTGTTAGCGCTACCGATTGCAGGTGTGAGTCTAGCCGAGATTCGCCAGGCCCGAGAAGAGAACGCGCTGCAAGGGTCTGCCGCAGGGTAATCAAGAGAAGAGTTTCGTTTCATTTTCGTAGGGGCGTATGGCCATACGCCCCTCAGGTCCACCCGGTCTTTCGTCGGCTTTGCGGCTCTTCACCAGTAAGGACAGAGCGGGCGGCTGCCCATGCAGCATGGAGCCCCTTATGCAGAGCAACACCGTCAATCGCCAGTATTCGCACCCACACGCCAGCGTTGTGTGGCAAAGTTGACACACCAGCATAGATCCCAAGAACGGGTTCTAATCTCTTGCGCAGGGCTGGCAACAAATCTCCACTCTGCTGCACGTTGAGTATCCACATCGTTCCTTGCGCACAATATCCTACGGAAGCCAGCCGTAATTCTTCTCCAGTAATCACAAAACGATCGATGCACAACCGCTGTCCGTTGACGTTCTGTACCACAGTTTCACTAGAAAGTGAGCGAAACGATCGGCCTTGAGCTTTCGGATCATGCGTGAGGAATGCATCACTGAGAATGACGGTTGCCCCTTCTTCAATGACAACGTGGAGGGTGGTCCGCAGACACGCCTCAGGAAAGAGGATGAGTGCATCTGGCAGATATTCAACGAACGAACCCCTTGCCGCATGGATAGTCACTAATTGACTGGCTTCTTCCCCATTAGCCATGGAGTGCACCACTGTCGCACTTTGCGTTGTGCAATGGACGTGCGCGTTTTGTCCGGCAGTAAAAGAGAGGGCGAGCTGTTCTCGGTTATAGATTCCGCCGGAAACTGATTGCAGGATCGCTGTCAGCATTCCAGCCGGGACTCGGTCCAAACGAAACGGGGCGGTAAAGAAGAATGGATACGTTACGAACCGCCGCGCCAGGAAGGTTTCTCCTGCTGGTGAGCACTCGAAGTGTAAGTTGACTTGCTTACTCACAAAAATAGCACATCCCGTGCGATATACAAGACGACCTCATCGATCCCTTCACCAGTCTTACAATTGGTGACAACCACAGGACGACCGTGACGGATCTCATGCGCTTCAGTCACCATACGCGGGAGATCAACACCGACATATGGAGCAAGGTCACTTTTGTTGATCACCAGCACATCACACTGAAGAACCCCTGGCCCGCGTTTGCGGGGAATATCACCACCACCCGCAACATCGATCACAAATAGCCAGTAATCGACGAGATCGAGGGAAAAGGTTGAAGCTAAATTGTCACCACCACTTTCCAGCAGAATCAATTCGAGGCTGGGAAAGCGTTCTTCAAGCTCAATCGCTGCTTCGATATTGAGGGTCGGATCTTCACGAATAACGGTATGTGGGCAAGCGCCAGCTTCGACTCCTAGCACGCGTTCAGGAGCAATCAACTGTGAGCGACGAATCCGCTCTGCATCCTCTTGCGTAACAAGATCATTGGTAATCACCGCCAGTTCTATTCCTCGTTGAGCAAAGGCTGGAATCAAACGCTCAACCAGAGCCGTTTTACCAGAGCCGACCGGACCACCGACGCCAACGCGCGCAACATTCGCGGATGAAGAAGTTCGTCGTTTTGTCATCGCAAGAAATACCTTTGCGCCAGAGGAACAACCTCCGCCGGTTCGCACGTCAACAACTCACCATCAGCGTAGACATCATGCGTCTGAGGATTGACCTCGATGTGTGGGCATGCGTCGTTGTGCACCATGTCATGTTTTGTCAGTGCTCGGGTACTACGAATCTGCAGCATCGGTTTTTGCAGTTGCAGTTTGCGTGGAATATCAGCATTAAGGGCCAAGGAGCTAGCAAAGATCGCGCTGAGTGCTGACGGTGCACTACCCACCGCGCCCCACATTGGCCGTTGAATGATCGGCTCAGTAGGAAAGACACACCCCGCAGCATCACCCATCGCCGACCATGTCACAAAGCCACTTTTAATCACCATCAAGGGTTTCGCACCAAAGAATGCAGGCATCCAGAGCACCAGGTCCGCCATTTTTCCTGGCTCGATCGAACCGACATAGGGGTCAATACCCATCACCCGCGCAGCATTGATGGTGTACTTGGCGACATAGCGTTTAATACGCTCGTTATCGGCGCGAGCGGTGTTCTCGCCTGCTAAGCGGCCACGTTGCTCTTTCATTTTACTCGCGAGACGCCAACAATTTGTGATTGTCTCTGTCACTCGCCCCATCCCCTGCGTATCCGCAGCAAAAACGGAAATTGCCCCGAGATCATGCAAAATATCCTCAGCCGCCATCGTTTGCGGACGAATGCGACTTTCAGCAAAGGCTACATCTTCCGGCAGACGCCAATCGAGCATGTGCGCGTCCATCGTCATCGGTAGCGCTTCATCAAGGGCATTGCGAGTGTAGGGGTTGGTCGGATTGGTCGACGACGGTAAGCAATTGGCAATTCCTGAAACGCGGATAATATCTGGGGCATGACCACCCCCAGCGCCCTCGACGTGGTACATATGAATCGTGCGCCCGGCGATAGCCGCAATCGTCTCTTCGCAATAACCAGCTTCATTGATCGTGTCAGTGTGTAGTTGCACTTGAAAGTCGTACGTATCCGCCACCGTCAGCGCGCAATCGATCGTCGCTGGCATCGCACCAAAATCCTCGTGCACTTTTACCCCAATCGCTCCGCCAGCAACGCTCTCTTCAATCGCCTTCGGGTCATGCGCACTGCCACGCCCTAAGAAACCAAAGTTCATCGGATACTGTTCACAAGCTTTCAGCATGATGGCGAGATTATTTGGCCCGGCGCAGCTGACATCGAAATGTGGCCCCATCGTGCCACCGATGATCGTCGTCAACCCTGAAGCTAGCGCATGTTCGCATTGCTGCGGAGCTAAAAAATGGGCATGTGTTTCAATCCCACCAGGAGTGACAATCAGCCCTTCACCATTGACGATAGTCGTACATGGCCCACAGGACAACTGAGGATCAACTCCCGCTTGAATCGCTGGGTTGCCGCCTTTGCCCACACCAACGATCTTGCCGTCCCGAATGCCAATATCACCCTTCACGATACCAAGTACCGGATCGATGATCGTCGCATTGTGCACGAGCATATCAAGCCCACCAGAAGCCGTGGTCGTCGAAGTCAGAAAGCCCATGCCATCGCGCATGACTTTCCCTGCTCCAGTCATACACTCTTCGCCATACACGGCGTAGTCGTGTTCGACTTCAGCTAGCAATGAGGTGTCACCAAGGCGCACCATGTCACCTTTTGTTGGTCCGAACATCGCCGCGTACGCAGCTCGACTCATGCGTGCCATGCGCCTCTCCCTTATGCGCCCTTAAAACCCGTATCCCGTGCCCGTTGTAGGGCAGCTTGCTTGACCTCTTCAGAATGGATCGAACCATTGGTGAGGTTATTCAGGCCAGTCACTTCACCAGTACCACCAATTTTGACCAAGGTGACTTCTTTCTTCATCCCCGGCTCAAACCGAACCGACCCACCAGCGAGGACATCAAGCCGCATGCCAAAAGCCTGAGCACGATCGAATTGCAATGCCTTGTTGGCCTCGAAGAAATGAAAATGACTGGCGACCTGAATCGCCCGGTCGCCGGTGTTGATCACCTCCAGTGTAACTTTCTCACGTCCTGCGTTCAGCTCGATCTCACCATCTGGAGTAATAATCTCACCAGGCTTGCCGTATGGTGGATCAGCAATCGGCAGCTTGCCAGGGCGAATTGGACCATACACGGTTACGAGTTTAATGCCGTCAGGAAACAATGCATCGACCATAATGCGTGACACCAGGTCAGCCACGCCTGGCATCACATCATCAGTGGTAAGTAAGGTTCCTCCCCAGTCCACCAATTCCGCTACTGAACGACCGTCACGTGCCCCTTCAAGCAGTTCATCAACAATGTACGCCATCGCTTCCACGTAATTCAGCTTCACTCCGCGTGATTTACGACGGCGAGCCATTTCGGCGACGTTAAAGATCGTCAGCCGCTCCAGTTCTGTTGGGGTGAGGTTGAGCATACTCTCTAGTCTCCTTGGACAACTCCTCATGCAAACGCAATGAGACTGACATATCGGAATTGTCACTCTGAACGAAGGGAAGGGTCTCGCAGAGGGATTCCGCGCTTCACTGCTCAGAAACACACTCTCAGGCCGAGACGGGCTGGGGGAGGAGCGTGAACCCCAACCGGGCGGCGGTC
>VGTJ01000199.1 GCA_016874775.1 Deltaproteobacteria bacterium | reverse complement strand
AGGCCTACAGGTCTCCGACGATGAGTTTCAAGCGCTCAATATCAAACCCGGTAAGTTTCATGGCGATTGGAACTATACGCTTCTTCCTCGCTCTTAATCGGTAACTTAATTCTTGCCCATGCCTTAGGGCACACGGCACCGCTTGCGTATTCCTGAGATGACCTCAGCGCCTCCTTACAATATCGCTTTCTTTAACAACTCAGCAAGCAAATTTTACAAAAATTTTACCAAACTCTTACAACTTGCTTACGACTTCCGCTCCTTTTTTCGCTACATGCACTCTCACGACAGGGAGATAAAGCGATGACCCTTAACGTTCCTGGCGGTTGTCATTCAAAAATAGGAGGGCGGGTCGCCCCACCCTCCACTCTAGATTGAATCAAGACATATTCCAAAACAAAGGAGAACGACCATGTTTCGCCGTTCCTTCACTGTGAGTTTTTCCCTGATTGTTGGACTGCTTGCTTTCTCACAATTCACCCAAGCTCAGTCACAATTGGCACAAGTCCAAGCCCCCAAAATCGAGGCCCCGATTAACCCGAACCTCAAAGATGTCAAACCCAACCTTCCTGGCGGTGGCACCGCCGCTGCCAGCAAGATCCAAATTACCAATATTGCTATTTCCTCACAGGCAGAGTGTCCAGTGACATCAGAAAACGATTGTGTCACTGTCAAATGGACGCTGCAAAATCCCCCGACGATCTTTACGGGTCTGAGCTACGAAGCAAGTGGAAAAATCGTCCTTGATGGCACCCACACCGTCAACGCCACGGCGAACCCGATTAACAGCGGGAATGCCACCAGCGCCGTTGTCAAAGCATTCCATGTCACTGGCAACAAAATTACCGGAGCAACGGTGACGGTAAAGCTTTTCGGTCAGGTTGGAACAACAAAAAGTTTGATTACCGAGGCGACGCAGACAGCGACGTTCTAATCACCCGGCCTCCTACGCGAGCCACTATCTCGTACCGTGTCTCATAACTTCGTGAGCAGTTGTAGGGCGTGCGCAGCGCGCCAACTGCCTGGCGCGTGGTACGCGCCCTACGATTTCACCGCTCATGAACTTGCGAGACACGGGACTAGGGTGAGGGAATGGAATAAGGAACTCCACACTTTTTCCCCTCATCCTGACCTTCTCTCGGTGGGAGAAAGGACCCACACCTGTGCAGTCGTGGTTTAACTTAGTGCCATTACGCCAAAGAGGGAGGACAGGATGTGAGGAACAATTTACACGGACCACCTGCATTTCATGCGCTCTAGAATACAACATCGACGTCAGCAACTGCGGGGAGCACACTACTGGTTATGTTCCCTTTTGCTTGCCGCACTGCTCAGAACTCCGCTCGCTTGGGGCGAGCCGATTCAAGTGACGCGCACCAACTGCGCTGCCGAGAACCAATGGCTGTATCCGACCGATGCCGTCGAACTGCGCGTGAGTCGCTTGCCCACGCCCGAGGAAGGACACTTTGCCCTGCTGCTCGGCACCCTTGATGTCACCTCACAGCTCAAGATGTTGGGGGCCGATCTGACCTATACCCCCACGGCCCTGCCACACACGAGTGGCCCGCACGACGTGGTCTTGTACGTCGTCTCGCCGGCCAATGACTGGACCGAAGTCGGACGGTTGCCGCTCCGCGTGCTCACCCCGCGCGGCTTCAAAACTGCCGAGACCACGCCCAAACTCGACCTCAACTGGAAATCGCGACTGGCCGAAAGCCGCAACACCGGTGCTGGCGCCACCGATCGGCCCAGTCCCTTCAATGACTTCACTCTCCAAGGCGGCTTAGACACCAACTTTGCACGCGGCGACTTTCTCGTCAAAACCCAAGCCGCCCTGTTAGGCAGTAGCCGCGAGAAGGAAGCGCTGCGCTTTAGTCAGTTGCGCAATAGCGCTCCCAAGCTCGACCTCAGCTCCTATCTCGTCGATGTCACGCGCGGCAATGCCCAGTTCTCAATGGGCCACATTACCTATGGCACCAATCGTCATCTGTTGCGCAATATCGCTACTCGTGGCCTGGTCTTTCGCTACAAACTCAATGATCGCTTTGATGTCTCCGTGAATACCATGACAGGCCGCAGTATCGTCGGCTATGACAACTTCTTGGGCCTGGGCGATCTGGGACGCAACAACATCACCTCAGGCACCATCGGCGTCGATCTCCTGAAGAACGGCTGGGGGAACGTGCGTGTGGAAGGGATGTGGATGCAAGGACGGCTCAAGCCACAGACATCCTTTAATGTCGGCCAGATCGCCGATGCCGAGAAGAGCCGTGGCTTTGGCCTGCGGTTAATCGGCAGTGCCTGGAATGGGCGGATGCGGACGGAGTTGAGTTTTGCCCGCAGTACGTTTGACAATCCCAACGACCGCGCCCTGAGTGGCGGCGCCGCGCTGGTCAAGATCAAACAAACCGCCAACAATGCGCGCTATATCGATCTCGCGGTCGATATTGTCCAGAACTACACGCTCGGGTGGGGCAAAGCCCTGTCCCTCACGCTCAGTGGCTCCCATGAACGCATCGATCCGCAGTTCAAGAGTCTGGGCATGTTCACCACCGCCAATCAAGATATCAACCAGCTAGGCCTAGACGGCAACTTGGGCGAGTTGTCCTTTCAACTCCGCCATACCTGGACCGAAGATAACCTCGACGACATCGCGACGATTCTCACCACCAAGACTCGGAATGCCACGATCAACTTTGGCTTCCCACTGCGCAGTCTCTTCAGTGGCACCCGGCTCGATGCCTGGTGGGTCCCAACCATCAACTATGGCTTTGGCTGGACCCATCAGTTCAGTCCCAACAAGCCACCATCCGACCCCGACGGGTTTCGGCTCGACAATATCCCGGACCAACTCGATATTACCCACACCACGGGCGCCAATTGGTCAGGCGCGTGGTGGCAATGGTCGCTGAGTTACCAGTTTCTGCATTCGTTTCAAGACAATAGGCAACAAGGTCGTGACCTGGCCGACTTCACCAACTATGCGCACCTGGTGACCCTGAGTCTATGTCCTCACGCCACCTTCTCCTTCACTATTGGCGGGGGCTGGACCGATGCCATCAATCAAGAACGCAAGCTCACCCGCATGACGCGCACGGGCAACATCGGCTTTGACTGGCAGTTTCTCCCCAACTGGGCGCTCACGGGCACGTATAGTTATACCGATGAAGATGACTCCAGCAGTTTCTCCATCGGCCGCAGTTTTCTGCTCGACACACAAATTTCGCGCACGTTTGAGGTGCCCCTGTACGGCACGAAGAAGGTGCCCTGTCGCTTCTTCTTACGCCATGCCTTGCAATCCACGCTCGCGCGCGATCGGGTCTTTCTGGTCGCCACCGACTCGGCGGTGTGGACCGTCGATGCCGGGGTGAGCGTAAGTTTGTTTTAAGGGATACTTTCATGAGGACCACGCGCTTCATCCTAACTGGGCTCTGTCTTCACAGCCTGAGCATCATTGCCCCCGCCGTGACGGTCAATCCCACCGGCGTCAATACACGCATCAACGGTCCAACAGTTGCCTTTCTCACCTTCATTGGTCTGAACGATCAACGGCCGATGGAAGGCACCTGGTGTGGCGCCATTAACCCTGATGGCTCCTGTGTCGCTGGCACCATCTTTGGCGTGCTGCCACCGCGGAGCGATTTTTCCACCGCCAGTGGCGGTCGCAACTTCACTGACATCATGACCATTCCCCCTTCGGTCGCACGGCGGGCCTATCAAGATGCACTCCGTGGCAATGCCTCAGAGTTCTTCTATGTCCGTCGTTTTCAGAGCCTCAGCGGCGGACCCGATGAGTTCGTGCCCGTCACCTGTCGCATGGCCGGTGGTGGGGCACGTTCGCCTTTAGCTCTCACCGAGGTGCAACTGCGCTTCAACAATAACGACGCTCCGATCCTCGCCGTGAACCAGGGCCAGCCGCTGCAACCGTTTCGTGCCGAGATTCATTACAACGGCAGTGGACGCCTCAAAGGGCGCTGGGAAGTGGTCGTGCCTGGTGATCCCTTACCTGAGGAACGAGACCTCTTGACCGAAGGCACCTTACCGTTGGAAGAACGCGGCTTACAACGTCGCTACACGCTCATTGACCGCTTCGACACCTTCCTGGCCCCGACCGGCAAGATCACCCTGCCCGGCCCAAGTCCGGACAGACTGCCACGCGCCACCGATGGCCTGCATCTGATCCTCCTCCGCGTCGAAGCCACGGACGATAAAGAGGCGGGCTCCGTGTTCGGCCCAGGGCAAGTCGACAGTGGTGGTGTGGCAGGTTTTCCCCTGCCCGTCCTGCGCTACTATGTCGGCGCCAACCCCCAAGGCCTCCACCTCGCCACGCGCACCGCAGGCGGCATCCAACTCCTCAGTCCCCAAGACAAGGCCACACTGCCAGCGGCACAGAAGCTCACGTTCCGCTGGGCCGAAGAGACACGCACGCATCTCTATCAACTCGAAATCACCAAGGAGGAGAAACCCCTGTTCTCGGCCGTCATTAACCAAGGCACGACCGAGTACACCGCCCCCTCCTGGATCAAGGAGCATGCCGGGACACCATTGCAGTGGCGCGTCCAAGCGCTCGGTACCGATGGCGCATCGCTCTTGCAGTCCGAGTGGCGGACGCTGCAACTGCAGCCGTAAGGAAACGCAGCAAGCCGACGAATTTCTGCTTCTTCAATGTGAACCCTGAAACATGGAACCTGCAACTACAACCCACACAGGAGACCTCTCATGAAGCGACACCTGTTCATCGTCTTCATTACCCTGCTCTTCAGCGTAATCTTGCTCACACAACACGCCGCAGCACGACCAGCACCGGAAGTCGGCGCGCGGCACCCAGGAGACCGGATCGCAGCAGGAAGAATTCACAAGTAAAGGAAGTACCGTAATGGTTCATCGTATCGACCTTTATAGGCGCGAGCGATGAGATTCGGGTGAGATTGCTTCGCTGCGCTCGTAATGACGGCACGCACTATGTCATCGAGAGGAGCACTGCAACGAAGCAATCTCACCATGCACTCTTTGAAACCGAGGAGACATTACCTATGGACTTACCGCACTCTCACTTCAACCCGCACAACCCATCCCATCGTCCAAGACGTCGGCGGCGCTCATTACTGCACTTGCGCACTACTGTTCTCCTCGTACTCCTGCTGCTGTCAAGCTTCTGTCCGCGCTTCACACCAGTCACGATGGCAGCAAACGACCTTCTCGTCTTCACTGTTGGTTAGATATCTTTGGCGGACTGCTCGGTAATATCTTTGGCTCAGAAGAACGTGGTGGGACTTTCGTCATGCGACCAGACGGCACCGGCTTACGACAACTCACCTCGTTTCAGTCGTTCAATTTTCGCTATGAAGGGGACATTTTTGCGCTGCCCGATGACCACGCCACAGTGTCCCCTGATGGCAAACGGGTGCTGTTCTCCTCCAGTTGGTCTGATGACAACGGCGTGCTTGGTGGCATTGTCGACTCCGACAATTACGAGGTCTTCATCATGAACATCAACGGCACCAACCTTCGTCGCCTGACCAATTCACCCGGCTTTGATGGCGAAGCAGTGTTTTCACCCGACGGCACCAAGATCGCCTATGTCTCAGAGTGTGGTGGAGAGACCGCCTCACAATGTGTGCTTCACGAAAGTATTTATATCATGGACCCCAATGGCAATATTCTACAGCGGGTGACATCCTCATCATTCAGCGATGTCGAGCCCGCCTGGCATCCTGACGGCACCAAGGTCGCCTATACCCGGGTTACCGTCGAAGGTGGCCCCAAGGTCGGAGACGAGCAGAAGCACATTCGTATCACCGATGCTGACGGTCTCAACAAGAATGACCGCTTGCTTTTTGATGCACTAGTCCCGTGTCTCGCAAGTTCATTAACGGAAGCAACGTAGGCACACAGCAAGTGTTACCGCAGACTGTCACCGTCACTGCAGGCGATAGGATACAATTCGCATTTTCCTGGACCCATCCTGAACGGTGGCGGAATCTTTCTGACCTTCATCTGCGCATTGTCGATGACACACAGCTCCTGCTGTGGACCCGCTTTAATGTCCAGGGCAATGTACTCAGTCTGATCGGTGGAGATAAGCCCCACGGGCCGCAGGCAGGCACGCCAGGTTCACACGGGTTCTTGCAGAATACGAACGTTTGGGTAGACCTCAAAGACAGCGCGGGAATCGCTAATGGACCTGACGATCCAAGGGCAGATTTTTTCCACACCTGCGCCCTCTTAGCTGAGGGCACTACCCGCTGCTGGGGCAACAATTCCTTCGGCCAACTCGGCAACAATTCAACAACGAACAGTTCCCTTCCAGTCACGGTTATTGGCCTGGCCGGCACCATCACCGGTCAATGGACGCGCAATGTCACGATCACTCCAGAACCATAACGTGTGAACTGCTGTAGCAGGGTAGTGTGTGCTATGCGCACGCGGCGTCGCAACGCCGTGATATTCGTGCGCATAGCGCACGCGACAGGCTTCTTTACACTCCGAATCGCACGACCGAACTTGTTGTAGCAAACAGCTCACTCCGCTCATCCGATCTCCAACGGGAAACCATCAGCGCGGTGCGTACTCATCACCCTACAGAAGATGCGAACGCTCTCTCTTTTCGTGTCCAGCTCCTCCACATGCGGTCACCTGATTTTCAGACAGTGTATCCATAGCCACATCTGCACTGCCATCGCCATTAACATCACCGGCAGCGAGCGTCGCGCCCGATTCCCCTGCATCCATTAAGACCCTCATCGAGGCGCCACCATACAGATGGTCGGTTTCGCTTCGACATTGTCACGTGTGAAGTACCAATGCGGACGTGCTCTGGAGGGGCACGAGGCAGGCCTGAGCACCAGGACCTATTAAAGAAACAGGCAAAACCTCCGAAAGAGTCTTACAACGGTGGGGCGAATTATAACGTTCAGTGATAAATCTGAAAACGACTTGCCGTTAGCGCTTCTCGCCGCGAGTAGACCTTTGTGAGGAAAGCATGGCATTTTTTCTCCGCAACGTTAGCACTAACCTGTCCATTCTCGTAATAGTGACGTTTACTTTACTCGCGACCACGGCGAATACTCTCGCACAGTCAGTCCCCACTCAGGGACTGCACGGGTACTGGCGGTTTGATGAGGGTAGCGGCACAACTGCAGTCGATACCTCTGGCAATGGTTACACAGCCACCCTCTCAAATGCCTTGGGCTGGGCAGCCGGCCAGAGCGGGACCGCCTTAGCCCCTGGCGCTAGCGCTCTCGTTCTTCGCAACGCAGTACTGGAATCGCCACAAGTGACCTTCGCCCTCTGGATGCAAGCCAAGGCCGCGCCGGTTCCCTATGAGGGCCTGGCTGGAAAAACGTCGTCTGAGAATTGGAACGATGGTGACGGCTTTTATTATGTCAGCAGCTCAGAAATCCGCTTCTTCGTGAATACCTGGTATCAAGGTGTGGCGCGGGCGCCTATCATCCCGACGACCTGGAATCACCTTGTGGGAACGTATGATGGCCGGACCGTGCGCCTCTATGTCAACGGCGTCGAAGGGACCGCAACGAATTTTACCGGCCCGTTCTTTCATGGCGGTGCGCTGCTCATTGGTCGGCTGCCCGGCACCAGCAACCGTCGCCATACTATTGATGACGTGCACTTCTACAATCGGGCCTTATCCGCAGCAGAAGTCCACTCGCTATATACCGCTTCTGCAACGCTGACTGATAACATCCCTCCGTTGCGCACCAACGGCACGCCTTCCGGCGCGCTGGCAGCCGGCACCACGCAGAGCACCTTGACGCTGAGCACCAATGAGAATGCGACCTGCAAATACGGTCCTCTCGCGGGGAAGAGTTACGACACATTGCCGAATACCTTTTCCACTACCGGCGGACTATCACACACTGTCACAGTCAGCGGATTGCAAAATGGCCAAAGCTACACTTACTACGTCCGCTGTCAGGACAGCTTTAGCAATGTTAACGCTGATGACTTTCTCTTGACCTTCGCCATTACGGCTTCGTCTTCCTCTACTACGACTCCACCAGTCGGTTCCGACCCAGTACCGACGACCAAGCGTCTCACCTGGATCGACAGCTCAGATAACGAAGATGGCTTCAAGATCGAGCGCAAGGTCGGCACCGCTGGAACGTACGTCCGCCTTGCTGTAGTTGGGGTCAATACGACTACATACACAGACACAGAGACCGTCTCTGGAACGGTGTACTGCTATCACGTTCAAGCATTCAATACCGCGGGAGATTCTCCCTTCTCCAACGCGGCCTGCACAACAAATCCATCCACGGCAAACGTTACGAGCGCCCCCTCTCCATAGGGGAATGGCATCAAGTTAGCGGCTTTTCGCGCCCTTCGACTTCCCCTTCGACTCCGCTCAGGGTACGCTCAGGACGAGCGGTCATAGGCCCGTTCATGCTGAGCGTAGACGCGCAGCGCCGAAGTCGAAGTGCGAACGGGTTCCTTAAAGTCTCCCTAGACGGATTCTTACTTCCCCAATTCCTCAGCGAACAGTTTCTTCACTTTGGCCCACGCATCGTCTGCCGACGCCTTGTCGTACGATGCACGTTGGTCACAGAAAAACCCGTGGTCGGCGTTTTGGTAGACAACGACTTCGTTACGGATCTTCTGCTTTTCGAGTTCAGTGCGAACGGCGTCGACTTGATTCATGGGAATGTGCGCGTCTTTGGCACCAAACAAACAAATGATCTTGCCGCCGATTTTGTTGGTTCTACCGATCGTCGAAGGTTCGCCACCAAAACCTTTCTCGCCGGCGATGCCGCCACCATAGAAACTGGCCGCAGCTTTGATCTCGGTTTCACAGGCCGTGAGATAGGTCACATGCCCACCAACGCAGAATCCCATCGCGCCAATCTTGTCGCCTTTGACGAAATTCTGCCGCTTGAGAAATGACATCGCGGCACGGGCATCAGCGACGATCTCACTGGCTTTGAGCTGCATGAGGAGCTTGATGCCACTGTTCATTCCCGCTTCATCATAGCCATACTCCACCCCTGGCCCCGTGCGATGAAAGAAATCTGGCGCCAGCGCAACATATCCTTCACGTGCCACACGTTCAGTGACATCACGAATGTGCGGGTTCACACCAAAGATCTCCATAAACACCAGCACCGCTGGACGTTGGGCATTATCGGTTGGCCGCGCCATATACGCGCTCATGGTTTTGCCATCGAGACCAATACTCACACGTTGCGTTGTAATATCCATTACGGGCACCTCCTCTTTCGTTATCGTCGGTCTCTGTTCATCACAGCGACTTGTATGGTGTCAAGACAGCCATCCGTAGAGACAACAACAGGTCGAACCCTACAGAGAGTTTCGGACAGCATCAGCCATCGCGCCCCTAGATCAGGGAAAATCCCGACTTGCTTTTTTTCAGCGTTCCTCATACACCCTGTCCCGTTAGAATTCAGATCTTGGGACTTTGACGAGGTCTCCCTCAAAAAAGGAGGAGAAATTTCGTATTGGATCTGGCCGCGCCAGATCACCTCAGAAGTATCGCAACACAATCACAACAGCAATTAAAAATCTTTACCTTGACGAAGTACGAAGGCGGCGTAGGAAGCCCTGTTGGTTGTGGCTGTTCTACTGGTGCAAGCGTCGCCCTCCCGTCTCCACGCATACTCCACCGGTTTGCGTTCTCGGACACAAACCACAACATCCTCAGGACGGTCAGGAGGGAACTACCAATGGAACCAATCCGCAATCGGCTTACGCCGCTGCATCAGCCCTCGATTTCACGCGCCGCGAAGTCTCATAGCCGCACGCATAATTCTGTAACAACCGTTGTGCGGTTCCTTTTTCAGCATTCATCTCCGCACCTGACTGCTTTGGTGGCGCTTGCGCTCTTCCTGCCACTTGCGCAGTTGACGGCTGTCGCTGCTACCGATCCAATTGGCTACTGGAAGTTCGAGGAAGGAGCAGGAGCTACAGCGGCAGATTCATCGGGCAATGGCTATGTAGTCACCCTCTCCAATGCTACAGGATGGACGACTGGCAAAGTGGGCACGGCCTTGGCCGCTGGAACGAGTGCAACCGTTGCTTCCAGTGCGGCGTTTGAACCCGCGCAACTGACATTTGCCCTGTGGGCAAAAGCGACCTCTGCTCCTACTCCGTACGAGGGCGTGGCGGGCAAAACTTCTTCTAGCAATTGGAATAATGGATACGGTTTTTATTACCTTAGGCGGTGGCAGGAAACAACTTACCGCAATAGTGATTGACCGGAGTGGAGAGCCTCTGCACAAGAGCAGGGATGAGAGACGAGACCATTGTGTGCTGGCTTCGGTCTAAG
>VGTJ01000198.1 GCA_016874775.1 Deltaproteobacteria bacterium | reverse complement strand
CCTGCACTGGGTGTTAGATGTCGTGTTTCGCGAAGATGCCCGCCGGGTCTATGATCGCACGACGGCGGAGAACCGGGCGTTCCTCAACCGCTTGGCCGTCTCGCTCTTACGCGGGGACCCCGGCAAAGGTTCGCTCAAAGTTAAGCGCAAACGCCCAGGCTGGCACCTGTCCTACCTCGCCCAACTCCTCGGGTTTCCCTGCACTTGAAGCGCGTTTTCCGTGTCGCTGCAGGTAATACTGTGATTATGAAGCCACCAGAGCAGGCGCCGCTTTCAGCGTTGAAGATGGTCGAACTGATCGGCGATATCTTTCCACCGGGAGTGATGAATGTGCTGTCTGGCGGGAAGGAATGCGGGCAGGCGTTAGCCTCGCATCCACTGGTGCGCAAGGTCAGTCTGATTGGCAGTGTGCCAACTGGTAAAGCGATTGCGCGTACTGGTGCGGACACGTTGAAGTCAGTGTTGCTCGAACTCGGCGGTAAGAACGCACTGATTGTGTACCCAGATGCCGATCTTGCGAAAGCAATCGCTGGTGCGGTCCGTGGTATGAATTTTACCTGGGCAGGTCAATCGTGTGGTTCCACCAGTCGCTTGTTCCTCCATGAATCGATTCATGACAAAGTGTTAGATGGTGTAGCGAAGTTAGTGAATGAAAAGCACAAACCAGGGTTACCCACAGATTGGTCCACGACGATGGGACCATTGGTGAATCGCACGCAGTTCGAGAAAGTCATGAGCTACATTCGCTGGGGGCAAGAGGAAGGCGCGCGCCTGGTCACTGGTGGCAAACAGCCTTTAGATCCAAAGCTTGCCAAAGGCTTCTTTGTTGAACCAACGATCTTTGCCGACGTGACCCCCAACATGCGCATTGCCAAGGAGGAAATCTTTGGACCAGTATTATCGGTCTTAAAGTGGAAAGATGAGGATGAACTGTTTGAACAGGTGAATGCGGTCGAATACGGCCTCACGGCATCGATTTGGACGCGAGACCTAGCGATAGCGCATCGCGCGGCCAGTCGTGTGCAAGCAGGATATGTGTGGATCAATCATTCAAGTCAGCACTTTCTCGGCGCACCATTCGGCGGCTTTAAGCACTCTGGCATTGGCCGTGAAGAATGTATCGAGGAGTTATTCGAGTTCACGCAGTTGAAGAATGTGCATGTGAATCTGACAGAGTAATGATTCCGAGGTGGTTGTCATGGGGCAAAATGAGAAATGCTCAGGTTACAATGCGTTTTCTGAGGTCTGTAATTTGTAACGGGCGATAACGGTCCTCAGTGTTTGGCTAACGGTGTGAAGGTCGTGGGTTGCACTCTCGATTTGTTGCATGCCGCGTGCATTATGGGCACTTGCATGTTTAATGCTTTCGATAGCTTCAGACACCTGCTCCATACCGACGATTTGCTGTTGATTTGAGGCCGCTATTTGCGTCACGGCTTGAGCTGATTCGCTAATGCTCCTGGTCAGCAGACGTATGGACTCGCCGGCCTGTTCTGACTGCCGGGTGGCAATATCGGCGGATTTCACCCCTTGTTCGGTTACGAGGATAGCGGCGGTTCCTGCCTTGCGAATGTCATCCAGCATGGCTCGCACCTGGGCAGTGGACTGCTTGGATTGCTCAGCGAGCCTCTTCACTTCTTGTGCAACAACGCCAAACCCTTTTCCGGCCTCTCCAGCCTTGGCAGCTTCGATCGCGGCATTGACCGCCAGTAGGTTTGATTGCTCGGAAAGAGCGTTGACCGCAGCAATAATCTCATGAATGGCTTGGGTCTGTTCGCTGAGTGCAAGAACACTTTGCGCAATGGACTCCATCTGACCGCGTACCATGCTCATGCCTTTCATCGCATCATCTACCGCGTGTTCCCCGGTTTGCGAAACCCGTGCGGCCTCACCCGCATTCTCAGCGATTTCAGTTGCTTTGCGCCCAGAGAGATGGGCGGTTTGTTTCGCTTCTCCAATTGTGACTGCGGTCTGACTAACCGAGGTGGCAGTCTCGGTTACACTATAGGCGAGGGCTTTCGCCGAACTCATGATCTGCCCGACCGAGGTGACCAGTATCTGCGCGCTGGCTTGTATTTCACTAGTGGCTTCACGCATATTGCGCGTCATGCGGAGAAAACTTTGCGAGAGGACATCCTGTTGCGAGCGAGCGGAGATTTCGACCGTTAAGTCTCCGTTGCTCATACAATCGGCAGCGTCGGCTATGGTACGCAAATAGACAACTAAGTTACGAAACGCAGCCGCAAGGGCTCCAGTTTCATCAGTGGCGGCATAGTCCACGCGTTGATTGATATCTCCCTGGGCAATTTTTTGAGCGGCGACCGTTACCTGAGAGAGTGGTGTGGTGATGAGCCGACTAATCATGAACCACAACAGACTGGCAAGAAAGACCGTTCCCACTAACACCCATAACGCCGTGCGGCTGGCGTGTCTCCCAATTTGCGCGCCACCTTCTTTCGTTGCCGTGGCTTCGGTTTCCACCATATCACTCAAGAGTTCCATGGCTTGGGAAAGTTGCAAGAAGCTATCCTGGAACTCAGTCGATTTGGCAGCAACGGCCTCCGGCTGTGCCGAGGTCGCGAGTTTGACCAATTCCACTCCTTTTCCCACATATTCGGATATGACTGGGAGGAGCATTGCGATCGTTTCTGCGACTTCTGGTTGACTGCTCAAGTTCCTCAGCTCACTGAGATAAGTGGTAGCGCCGACCGAGACCTCCTCCAGACGCATCAACGTTTCGTCGAGACTCTCTTGTTGTGAGTGTGTCGTGGAGAGCAACTGCCAGAGCACCAGGGAGCGCATCGTATCGAGAGCGATCCGTGCCTGTAACACATTACGAATGGTCCCAAGGTGGACGCCACTCTGTTCGTTAGCCGCTCGTAACCCGGCAATGCCTTGATACCCGACGAAACCGACGCTCGACATCGCGACAATGAGCGTCCCACAGAGGACTGCGAGTTTTTTGCCTATCGATAGGTTTCGTAACGTTTGCATTGGTCAATGGCTTCCTGGGCGATCGCTGCACTGATGGTTATTGTAGGACAAGCTCATACCCCGCTTCGCCGGGGAGGCGGCCATTAATGCGCAGAGGCTTTACGCTCTTATCGACTTCGCTCGCGCGCATAATGCCGATTGCCCCTGGGACCCCTGCCACGAGTTGGCGCACACCAAGTGCGGTATTGAGGACCTTGGGTTTGACCTTAAGCGTGCGGGCAAACGCCGCTTTGAGGAAATAGGCATTGAGAGCGGATTGGTTCATACCATAGATATTCCGTAAGGCGGCCTCTTGTTCAGGTTGCCCTGAGGCGCGAGTGACGACTTCAATCTTGGCCTGATTGTCCCATTCAGCTTCTTCGCCGCGGAAGATGCGTCGCAACTTTTCCATTGAGAGTTCTTCGACGGTATTGGCCGTGTTCACGACGATGGCAAGATGGTTGCCATTACTTTGTGCCCATACAACTGGTGAGGTACTCAAAAGCAGCCCGAGCATCATGGATCGCCACACTGTGGTACGTCGCATCGTCCGTTTCTCCTGTTAGAAAAGTCCGGCCTTAGAAGGCAAACGCAACTTGTGCCTGTATGCCATTTATGCCACTCCGCGCCCGCTGCCAGACGTGGTCGTATTGCAGTTTCAGCGCTGCGAACGTGCTCAAATCATAACGGACACCTAAAGACGGGCCGTGTCGCAGTCCAACATGGCGAAGGGTGATGTCACTTGATGCGCCATTCATATATTCGTAGCGCAGATACGGGCGGAAATTGCCAAACTGTTGCGAGAGCTGAGAGTAGAAAGCGACCGGCGCAGTGGATTTTGCTCCACTCGGATTGTGGAGAAACAGAAAGGCTTCGTTCAACCACTCAAACCGTGGAGTTTGGTACACGACATGCGTGTTGATAATGGTCTGGGCGAGGCGACCACGGAATCGGTCATCATCGTCCTCATGTTCACCCTCTTCGTCTTCCTCGTCGTCTGCGGCAAGAACAAAACGCGGACGATCGTACCGGACGGCAGAGCCGACACGGAGCCCAGGAACCCATTCCGGCTGGGCGTAGAGGCCAAGTACGAAGGCCTTACTATTTTTCCCGTCAAAAACGTCAGCGTTGTTTGAGAAAACATGTCCATCGTTAGAGGTACGTCCGTTACTGACCTCAGCGAAGTAATGGAGTCCTAATTTACCAGAGGGAACCAATCCTGAGATTGACACTCCTAAATTGCGCACTGGAAACAGCCCACTCTCTTCGCTGAGAAAAAATGGACGGCCGATAGTGGTTTGGGTCCAGGCGCCGTGTGGGTAGTGACTGTTGTAATAGCTGAGCTCACTAAAGTAGCGACCGACCGAAACATTGAAATAGCGACTGGGCTGGTATTCGAGCATCAGACGACTGACTTCAACCTCGAACTCATGGTCGTCAAGGTCCGCGTCGAACTCCAAATCACCAACGACGTTCAGATGTTCTGAGAGGCGTGCTTGAAAAAATAACGCGAACTCTCCGAGTGTGAAACGATTCCGGTCACCAGCTTTGCCAAACTGATACGAGTGGGTGATATCGCCGAACCCGCGAATGTGCACATTTTCCAGGCCAAAATCACCGTAGGAGGAGGTCGCAGGTGATGCACTCTTCTCTGCGACCTGTTCCTCAACCTGCACTTGCTTGCCTTCGACCGCTTTGAGTCGCGCTTCAAGGGCCTCGACGCCTTTGAGTCGCGCTTCGAGTTCGTCAATGCGCTTCTGCATTCGCTGTACGGTTTCTGGATCGGTTGGTAGTGATTTGGGCTGCTGCTGGGCAAACAGCGGCAGGGCTGTCAATAACGTTACGATGCCAGTGCCAGTTATTATGACACTATACATCCGCCCACTCAGACTCTTTTGCCTCTGCATGGTTTCCCCCCACTGGAGTTCGTGGACAATCGTTGTCCTTAGGTTTGGTTATCGGGAATACCAACGGAAGTTTTAACAAAAAGACTGATGTAGTGGGCTGCAAGGGCGAGGTTGTCGGCACTGGTCACAACCGAAGAGACCGGTCTTGTTTTTTCAGGTACGTCGCAACGTGGCGAGGGTCCCTTCTCCCATCTGGAGAAGGTCAGGATGAGGGGGAGAAAGAATAGTACTTCTCATTAAATCCCCTCACCCTAGCCCTCTCCCTGAAGGAGAGGGCATTCTGTCTATCCTTTCTATAGATCAATACAACACTTTCGTCTCTTTCATCTGCGCAATCTCGTCTGTGGAATAGCCAAGCAGATCATGGAGAACACTATCCGTGTCTTGTCCTAATAACGGCGCTGGCGCCCGTACACCGTTAGGGGCATTGGTGAACTTCCACGGCATGCCTGCATGCGCCTGCGCCCCAACCTCAGCATGTGGCAAGCGAACAAAGAAACCGCGCTCGTTGAGTTGCGGATCTTCAAGCATGCCTTGGCTGCTTAGCGTCGGATAGGCGGCGATGCCATCGGCTTGCAGCCGATGGGCGACTGTCCATTTCTCTTGGGTTGAAGTCCAGGCTGTGACAATCTGTTCCAAAGCGTCTTCGTTGGCTTTGCGTGCTTTTGCCGTGCTGAATCGTTCATCGGTGAGCAGTTGTTCTTGACCCATCACGCGACACAACGATTGCCAGTCGGCGTCTGAGGCACAGGAAATTGCTACCCATTCATCCTGACCAGCACAACGGAAGCAGTTGTGTGGCGCCATGATCGGATCGCGGTTGCCCATGCGTGGCGGTTGGGTACCATTCATCGCGTAGTCCATCCAGCCTTCGGCGACCAGCGCCGTCATCGATTCCCATAACGATACGTCAATGTGTTGACCACGACCTGTACGTTTGCGGGCTGCCAAGGCTGCGCAAACGCCGATTGCTGCATTGACGCCCCCATTGGGGTCGCCGTATGCCATACCCACTTCTTGTGGCGAGCCACCAATATAGCCTGTGAGTGAGGAAAGTCCGGACAGCGGACCCATCGCTGGACCGTAGCCCATGTACAGCCGTTGCGGACCAGTCTGCCCATAGCCAGAAATCGACGCCAGAATGATGTCTGGCTTGATCTTCTTGAGGTCTTCGTACCCTAAGCCGAGACGTTCCATGACTCCGGTAGCAAAGTTCTGGATCACCACATCGCAAGTAGCGATGAGTTTCTTGGCGACAGCCAGCGCTTCCGGTTTCGTCAGATTGAGGGAAATACTTTTTGTTCCTTGGTTCCACTGATTGAAGTAACCAGATGTGTTGAGGCTGGCTTTGATGTCCTTCGGGCTGATCGGTACTTGTCGTGAGCCATCAGGTCGAGCGCGCGATTCGATATGAATCACTTCTGCGCCTAAGTGGGCTAACTGCATCGCACCGTATGGTCCCGCCCATGCCCAGGTGAGTGCGAGAACACGGACGCCTTCGAGGGGCAGCTTGGGACTTGGGGCTTGAGACTTGGGACTTGGGGAGGAGGGGCGACCAGCCCCTAGCCCCCAGCCCCCAGCCCCATTTTTATCTTCGTTATGTTCTCCAAGCAGTGGTGCTGGTCGCCTGATACTCCACCACTGCTCTGCGAGTTGGTATGGCGCACCGGGATGTTTGACCTTGCCTGCGCGTGGGTGGTTCACTTCGACAAAGAACTTACGCGCTTGCAATTGTTCCTGCGCGGCAAGATCAGCCATCGTGCACACCGGGGCCACACAGATGCGCCGCGCCTGTGCTTCACGAAACAAATCCGCCACTTTCCATTGTTTGATCCAGGCGCGGAGATGTGGCTCGACTTCATCCCAGTGGCGCACGATGGTGAAAGGGTTTTTGCAATAGTCTGGTTTTGACCATTCGGGATTGCCCATGAATTCGAGCAAGCGCTCTAACTGGTCCGGTTGCGCAGTCAGCAGCAGGATCGATCCATCCTGGCACTCATAAATACTCAGTGGCGCGAGAATCTTGCGTCCCAAGCGTGAGGCGATTTTACCCAGGTAGCTGTAGAAGTAGACATTCATTTCAACGAACGAGGCCACACTGGCGTGGGTGGAGAGATCGATGTGTTCACCAACTCCGTTCGCCAGCGTACGGAAATAGGCTGCGAGTGTGACCGTGGCCGCATGCAATCCCGCCTGAAGACCGCATTGATGACCAAACGCCTTAAGTGGCGGTAAGTCTGGACGGTCTGAACCGCCAGGACTCAACCATGCCCACCCACCGCCATGAGCGAACGTCAGCTCAGTTGCCTGGTAATCTTGGTGTGGTCCGCTCAGGCCAAACGGCGTGATCGAACACATCACTAACTGCGGGTTTATTTCGCGAAAGGTTCGGTAGTCGATGCCGAACGTTGTCATCTCGGCAGGCGAGTAGTTATGAATCAGTATATCAGTTTGCGAGATCAAACCCGCAAGCGTGTCACGGTCTTTGGGCAGGTCGATCGTACAGTCTCGTTTGTTGGTATTGAGATAGAGAAACAGACCACTTTTCTCAGGGTCAACAACACCACCCGGAAACGGGCCACGCAGCCGCGCGCGATCACCTCTGGGTTCTTCGACTTTGGTGACCTCTGCACCGAGATCAGCCATCAGCTTGGTGGCATACGCGGCTGACACCATATTGCCGAGTTCGAGGACCTTCACGCCTTCCAGTCCTTGCATAAGCATTCCCCTCCAAATTGCGTCGTACTGTCCCTCGGCTATACACAAGTCTAGAGCGGGCCGCAACGTTTCTCTCGTGTTGGTAGCGGTTCAGTTTGTTACGCAAATGCGTCTTCGTAGGGGCGACCCCAGGTGGCCACTTGAGAAGAGCCCCATGCCGGATTTTATTCGCCAGGCCTGGGCGCTGATCCACACTGCGGTGGCAGCGGCAGTTGATCCACTCCTCATTGCCCACCGTGACTATATTTTTACCCAGTATCTGACGCTACCGATGGATTTTTAATGAGCTGCATGCAGAGGCAGTGGTTCAGTCTGAATTTGATTTGTAGGGGCACCCCTGTTTGGGTGCCTTTTTCCTGGGCGGCTACATGGGACCGCCCCTCCGAAGACACCTCCACGTGTCAAACTGAACCCCTGCCTCTGCAGATTAACTATTGACTCACTCAGAGAACGGGCATACAAAAAACCCCAATGGCATTTCGTGTTTCCTTCAGCGCAGCCGTACGCAAAGCTATTAAGATTCATCGCCCCGTGCGTATGAACGCTTTGCTGCGTGCCGTCTGAACGAGACACTAGTACCAACAGACAACGTTCAGAGGCCGCAGGCGAAGCATTCACCAGCGGCCTTTTTATTTTGCAAGGGCTGCGGTGGAAATCGCAGCCCTTTTCGTTTGCGGCAGGAGGTGAGGATGGTCTGCCGATTTCGTCCCGTGTTTGCTATCGATGAGTCGTTCCTGTGGGAAATGCTCTTCTACGCCGCGCATGTTGACGAAGAGCCTGGTGCTTCGGTGGAAAAGGCGCAACAGAATCCGTTTCTCCACAAGTATGTTACGCAATGGGGGAAGCCTGGTGATCTCGGTGTGATCGCCTACGAAGTGAGAACGTTAGAACCCGTTGGCGCGGCATGGTTACGAGTTTTTGTCGGCGCGGACAAAAACTGTACTGCAATCGACGATGGAACCCCGGAACTGGCGATCGCCGTCATCCCTTCCTACACCGGCAAGGGTGTTGGTGCGCAACTGCTGACGCATCTACTCAACGCTGCAGCGACAAGCTATCCCGCCGTGTATCTCAACGTGCGGGCGACAAATCCGGCTAAGCGCTTGTATGAGCGCTTTGGTTTTACTGTCATTGGTGAACTGACCAACCGTGTCGGTGGCACGTCGTTACACATGGTGAAACCGTTGCGCATGCAAATAACTGACAGTGTTCTTGGGAAGTAGGAAGTTCCTACATCGTGGAAGTGAACAAGGCCGAAATCATGAACAACGACGACTTACGGATATGTTTTGTCGGTGATTCATACGTGAATGGCACGTGCGACCCCCAGTATCTTGGCTGGACCGGGAGACTTGCCGTTGCTGCTCGACGCAAAGGCTACAATCTGACCTATTACAATCTCGGTGTGCGACGAGAGACCAGTGCCGATATTGCTAAACGTTGGCGACAGGAAGTGCAGGCGCGTCTCCCCGGTACGTGTACGCCGTTTGTCGTGTTTGCGCTGGGTGCTAACGACACGACCTTTGAGCATGGCCAACCACGCGTTGCTGAAGCGACCAGCGTTGAGAATGTCCGTACGATGCTCCAGACGGCAAAACAGCACTATGCGGTGGTGATGATCGGCCCGCCACCAATGGCTGATGCAGAGCAGAATGGGCGAACGCGGCGCCTCTCTTCACTTTTCGCTGAAGTAGCGAAAAGTGAAGAGGTGCCGTTCTTGCCGGTGTTTGATGCGCTGGTGGCAGACGACGACTGGATGCGAGAGGTCACCAATGGTGATGGAGCGCACCCAGGTGCTGCAGGCTACACGAGGGTGGCGGCATTGGTTGACGCATGGCCAGAGTGGTGGTTCTGCAGTGGCGGGCACAGCCCGCCCTACACATCCCGTTGAACGTGCGGTAGGGCAGGCTGTGCCTGCCATCGTCCTGAACAATCCCAAATCTTGGTGTGTTCCTCATAGAGAGAAACGGTGAGCAATATGACGCAGTCATACGTGCACCTCATAGAACAGAAAGCCGACCTTCCAGCATTGCATGGAACATTCTTGAAAGGCGCGCTTCCCCGGCTGCAAGCCGACGAACGGATTGTCGCCGTTGCTGCGGGCGGCTCATTTCTTACTGGTGCGATGGATGAATACAGTGACTTAGATCTGGTGATCGTAGTAAGGCCGACTGCTGTGTCGCAAGTCATGCACGAACGCCAGCAAATCGCAGCGACGCTCGGTACGTTGTTGACGGCCTTTACCGGAGAACATGTCGGCGAGCCACGGCTGTTGATTTGCCTGTATGGTCCACCACTGCTGCATGTCGATTTAAAGTTCGCCTCGGTGGATGATGCAGCGCATCGTGTGGAAGATCCAGTTATCTTGTGGGAGCGAGATGGCGCGTTGACTGCAGCATTTAACGGCTCTGAAGCGAGATATCCAACGCCGGAGGTGCAATGGGTTGAGGATCGTTTCTGGACGTGGGTGCATTATATCGCTGCCAAAGTTGGGCGCGGTGAGCTCTTCGATGCCCATGACTCACTCGCCATACTTCGGTTACTTGCGCTTGGCCCACTCGCGCTCTTAGAAAGTGTTTTTTAATTCGTATTTTCCGTCGTCACCATCCGCAGCGTGCGCCGGATACTGGCCAAGTACACCATAGCGTCACTGGAAACGGTGGTATGTTCGAAGTCCCGACACAAGCGCCGCTAGCGCCCCAGCCAACCGAAGGACCGCTCCACCACCCAGCGGCGGGGCAACACGGTAAAGCCTTTGGCGTCTGCCGAACGGCGCACCACCTCCAAGCGC
>VGTJ01000197.1 GCA_016874775.1 Deltaproteobacteria bacterium | reverse complement strand
GGGCGGCGCGGGCACAGCGCAATCACTTAGCATGTTGTTATCATGCGTGGGTATCCTTGAAAGTGAAAGCTCAAGAACTGGGCCAGACCCTGTATGCCGTGCGGGAGAGTTTGTTTAGTCATTACCTCCGCGCTGAACTACAAAACCCTCATGTCACGGCTTGTTAAGGTCCAAAGCGTAAGTCCTGAGTTATTAACTCGTGCGGATTTCAGGGACTTAGCCTAGCGTTCTGTTTGACCGCGCCCCCCATAGGCTCTCCTCCTACGACCGCAGCACCACTCCCGGAAACGCTCCAGTATGTTGTTGCCGATCAAACAAGACGCTGCCGTTGACAATCGTGTACTGTACGCCTCGATCTGCAGGCCACACCAGACGACGGCCTCCGGCAGGAAGATCACGACGCCACTCTTGATGACGAATCGGACTGATCTTAGGGCCAATGGTGTTGAAATCGAAGATCACAACATCGGCTGCTTTGCCCACCTCTAGCACCCCACGATCCTGGATGCCAAAGAAATTAGCCGGTTCTGAGGTCACCCGCTGAATCGCGCGCTCCAAACTCATGATCTGCTTGTCACGCACCCAGGTGCCGAGCAGATAGGTGCAATAACCAGCGTTGTCGTGCATATCGACGTGCGCGCCGCCATCCGAGAGACCGATCATCCCGCGTGGATCTGTAATCAGCTTAGCCACACGCTCTTCATGCACGTTAAACAGCGCAATAACAAACTCAGTGTGAAGTTGATCTTCTAATGCCACATCAAAGAAGGTATCGAGTGGATCTTTGCCGCGTTCGCGAGCGATCTCCACCACTGTTTTCCCTTCCAACGACTTGAGCGCGGGATTATGCACGTCCCGTACTTCAACGAGATTCCAGTTACCGGAGAAAATACGCGGGTTTTCTAATTCTTTGCGAAATGCCTGACGAAAACTGGGGTCGCGGTATACCCGCATCTGCTCTTCAGCCGGTTGATTAAACGCTGGTTTCCATGATGGATGACTGCCAAACAGGAAAGGATTGTGCAGATTAAATTCGTTACTCATCGGCAGGCAGTTCACCTGTGGAACACCGCCACGCTTTATCAGTGGCTCTGCTTTGCGGAGCGATTCTTGTGCGCCCTCGGGTCGATGCTCGCAATCCACCACCGCCAACCAAGTGACCGGACGTCCACTCTCTGTGAGTAACAAATCCAGGAGTTCATATTCATCGTCGGCCAAGATCCCTGCTGACTTGGTCAACGTGGTTTCAATCACACCTTTGCCCAGGTCTCTGAGGACGTGCGCATACGCAGTGAGTTCCTCACGACTCGCTTGCCGACAGGCCAATGGTCGGCCTTTGTAGCCCACGTGCTGAAGGATTGTGGTTGTGGTCCAGCCGTACGCTCCAGCCAACATCGCTTCGCGCAGCAACGCTTGAATCTGCGTCGTCTCGGCAGATGTGGCGGGGCGATCCATCGACTCTTCACCCATGACAAAGTGACGAAACGGTGTGAGTGGCGCGAGAAACGCGAGATTGATGCCCAGTCCGCGACGTTGCGCGGCATCCATATACTCGGGAAAGCTGACCCAATCCCACGTGATTCCCTTCGCTAATGCATCAAAGGGAATGCCTTCGACGTTGACCAAGTCCCATGCGGCAATATCGCGTACCTCAGGCTTACAGGGTGCGATACCGACCCCGCAGTTACCCATCACTACGGTCGTCACACCATGCCACGAGGCAGTAGACAGTGGCCGATCCCAGCAAATTTGCGCATCATAGTGTGTATGTGGATCAACGAAACCCGGTGCCACCACCAGATCGGAGGCATCGAGCACCTGCTTTGCACTATCTGTGACTTTGCCAATCGCGGCAATTTTCCCATTGGCGATGGCGACATCGGCATGGCGCTGCGGAGCGCCGGTACCATCAACGACCGTGCCATTTTTGATTAAGAGATCATAATTTGCCATGAGCCCTCCTTTGCCTCTCATGTACAGTTTTACTCTGTTCGTGCAGATGCGATCATATCCCGCCAACAACGATTAGGCAGCCTCCACCGCTGGCTCCCAGAAGCGGTAGGGCCCCAAGCGGGCCATCAAGCCCGCAGCAATGACGGTGGCCCCCATGAATGCTGCCAACACTGCGCTGTAGGAGCCCGTAGAGTCAAACCCAACGCCCATCAAGTACGGACCAACTACGCCGCCAAGTCCCCATGCCATGAGCACCCAGCCGAGAATCTCACCAAATGCGCGCAGGCCAAAATAGCGACTCACAACATACGGCATGAGGTCGGTCTCTGCACCGACGCCCAAGCCAACGAGAATGGCTGCAAGAAAGGCAAGACTGCCGATAGCTTCACACCACAGGAGAAACACTCCGAGTGCGGCTCCAGCTAGGAAACCTGTTGCCACAGCCGTCGCGGTAAAACGATCGAGTAAGTAACCAGCGCCGACTCGTCCGACGAGGAGCGCGCCACCAAGAAGCGACGTGGCTAACGCCGCACTCTGATCGGATAACCCGCGATCGGTTAACATCGGTACAAGGTGGATCAAACAGCCGTGGACACTGACTGACATGAGAAAGAACGCGGCAAAGATAAACCAGAACGTCACTGCGTGCCATGCCTCACGGCTGCTCATTCCTTCTGCCTCACTGTGTGCTTGTCTTTCTGTCAAATGCGTGTGATCTGCACCATCAGGATGTAATCCCATTAGCGCAGGAGTCTCTTTGAGAAAGAGTGCGACGACTGGGATCGTGACACCAATGACCATCACACCGAGAATCGCATACGCAGAGCGCCAGCCGACAACATCGATCAAATGCTGCGCTAGTGACGGCATGATGAATGTTCCTAATCCCACGCCAATCATCGCCAGCCCTAGCGCCAACCCGCGTCGCCTATCAAACCACTGCGAGACAACCGCCAAATAGGGTAAGGTCGCCGCGCCAACCGAGACGAGACCTAAGACCAGGTACACCGCATAGAAATGCCACAGGCTGGCGGAGAGAAACGCCATCGACGTCACCCCTAAGCCAAAGATGAACACCGAGGGAATAATCACTCGGCGAGCGCCGAAGCGGTCCACCAATCGACCCACGATCGGCGCCATCCCACTGAGCATAAACAGCGAGAGAGAAAATGCCAGCGAGATGTCTGTCCGACTCCAGCCAAACTCCTCACTTAACGGCTTGATGAAGACCCCAAAGGTAAAAGCAATGATCGGACCAAAGCTCATGAACGATCCGATCCCGGCTGCGACCACAACCCACCAACCGTAAAATACCTTCTGGTTTGTGTGTTCCGCGGTTATCATACCCTCCTCCGCTTGTTAGCCGGTGTCCTTACTGAAATCGTGTTCATAAGGATATCTGGCAGAAACAATGTCCCCTAACGCAACATGCAGAATAAAACCAAGACATCATGCACCAAACGCTCAGGCTCTCTCAAAGGCTGTCTTCCGCCATAGATCAAAACTGCCAGAAGTGTCAAGGAAAATCGTCTTCGTTCTGGAGTGACACGCCTTTTCCGTCTGTCGGTGACGCTGATGGTCACTGCGGTTTGCGCGCGGCTTGCCTCGCTTGCCATGAGAAGGGTAAACAGAAGTAGCCGTATTGATGTTTGTGCGCTGTCGTTACAGAGATGAAGTCCGTTGCGAATGGAGGCACATCATGCGTGAAGTGTATGGAATCGGAGACTTTCGCTATGAGTATGTCGATGACTGGGGCAAGCTGCCAGCAAGTGTCATGTTCCACGAATGCCCCGGTGTTGCCGTTGATGTACACGATAATGTGTATGTGCTGACCCGCGGTCAGCATCCGATCATGGTCTTCAACCGCGAGGGAAACTACCTGCGCTCCTTCGGTCAAGGATACTTTAGCGACCGCACTCACGGTTTGTATATCGCGCACGATAGTTCCTTATTGGTCGCGGACGACGGCATTCATACGATCCAGAAGTTTACTCCCAATGGTGATCAGCTCATGGAAATCGGCAGGCGTAACGCCCCGGCGAAAAAATGGAGTGGCGATCCGTTTAACCGTCCAACCTCTGCCGCGATCATGCCGCGCAATGGCGACGTCTACGTGTCCGATGGCTATGGCAACTCGCGGATTCACGTCTATACCGGATCTGGTGAGTACAAATTTTCCTGGGGTCGCCCTGGCATTGATGCCGGGCAATTCATCCGACCACACAACATTGCCATTGACGACAGCGATAACGTCTATGTCGTAGACCGCGAGGCGCACCGCATTCAGATCTTTGACCCCAAAGGCACCTTCATCACGATGTGGAACAATATCCATCGGCCCGATGCCATGGTGCTGTGGGGAGAGCATATCTACGTGGGCGAACTCAACGGCATGGGAGGGGTAGATGACGCTCCAGGCTTGGGCCACCGGGTCTCAATCTATGATCTGAAGGGCAACATGGTCTGTCGCTTCGGCGCCGAAGAAGAAGGCGAAGGGCCCGGTCAATTTATTGCCCCGCACGGCATTGCCGTGGATTCTCATGGTGATATCTACGTGGCGGAAGTCTCCTACAGCATCCGCGGACGCACTCTAGATCCACCGCGGGAGCTGCGCAGCATTTCGAAATATCGGCGTGTGTCATAAACCGTTGCGCTCTAAGTTAATGGTCTGAACCGGCTTTCAACACGTACTGGAGGAGAGCTATGGAATTCACCATCTCCGAGGAACACAGAGGGTTACAGGAACGCGCGCGCCGACTCGCTGGTGCTGGACGACTGTGAGGTGCCAGCGGTAAATGGGCCGATGCCTCGCATCTCAGGTCGCTTGAAGGAAACGCACTACTTGTGCTGTTAGTTCGTCTGCCTTGGCATTAAGCGCAGATTCACTCAGGTTGGCGATCGGATGTGACGTGACGATAAACGTGTAGTCGGGCGCTCCCCAATTGGTGGCCATGGCTTGCGAGGTAGCGATGAATGGCGTCGTCACAATAGCGACAGCGGGAATGCCCGCACTTTCTAATTTGATCCCGTCGAGCACACTGCCCGAACTACATGACCCTCAATCACCGACTCCGGCAAGCACGAAATCTGCCTGATCTTGGAACAAGGCAATGGCTTCCGGTGTGACGCTATGGCCAGGAGACTTCTTACGCTCAACATGCGCAAGGGTGATCTGGTACCGCGTCGCCAGACGTTCCGCGATTTTGCGCAGGATCACCTCAGAATTGAATTTGGTATTCTCAACCAACCCAACACGTAGTCCGGTAAAAGCGCGAGGGCGCGGGGCGTAGCGAAATGCTGTCTTTGCTTGGGGGGCAGCGACGGTGGGGTCAAAGACCGTTCTTCTCATGACTGTACTCCTGTTTGAATGGGGATGGTAATACTGCGCGTCCATTTCTTGCCCCAGCCCGGTAGACAGGCTGACCAACTGCCACCTTGCGCGCCAGCACACACGAGTAAAAGGTCGTCTGGGTCTTGTATGACATAGCGCCACCGCGTTTCGTCGCCTGGTTCAATCGCGCCTGGCAATCGCGCCGCGCGCTTAAAATCGGCTACCGTGCGCCGCGCATGGGTAACGATAAACTCTTGCACTTGCCGACGACTCCAACCGCTCCGGCGTAAAATCTCGCTATGTTCTCCAGCCAGCACGACCAAAGTCTCGTTGAACCCATAGGTGTTCGATGTCGCCAGGTTGCACACCGCATCAGCCAATTCCAGCAACAGCGGCTCGGGTGTACTGGTCAGTTGGTTATACACACCCATAAGTGTGTTTGAAGCGTAGAGCGTAACCGTGCTGTCTTCTGGACGAAAGCCACGTGACACATGGAGCGGCGTCCAGGGATGGTTTTCTTCATTCTCTGCAAAACAGAGAGAGTACTTCGCCGGCGTGCCAAGTGTCCTTTGTCGAGATACCCCGGTCGGGTATTGAGCACATTCATCATCACTAGACGCAACGCACGGCCAATCGTGGCGTTGGCACGTACGCCGGGACCAAACACATTGTTGGTCGCGTTGATCCCGAGCCGAGGACCAATGGGACCATTGACGATCAGCGCTAACCCCGACCCGCCCGTGCTCGTCGCCGGATTATGGTAGTGAAAATCTGGGTGACACAGTGCGCGTACAGCGGCTACCACCACAGGAAAATACGTGGGCAAACAACCCGCCATCACCGCATTGATAGCGACCTTTTCCGCAGGAAGAATCGCATTGCGTTCGTCGATCGTGCCAAGGATTTCCTTTGCAGTCAGGCCGCCAGCGGCGAGCATCGCAGCCACGGATTCCTCTGTCGGCGGTACGAGTGGTAAGCCATCGCTCCATCCCTGCGCATAGTAGAATTCGATCCACTCTGCGGCTGTGCGTGGATCTGTCGATGGGGGAGACTGTATTGTCGTACTCATAGCTGCTCGGTTCCTCTCGCCAGCACCCTACTCCATTCAGAGAGGAAAGGGCAACAGCCAAAACATTTCGACCTAACCTCCTGGTTACATGCTAAATCGACCCGCAGAAGATTGGTACAGCAGCCCTGTCACCCTGAGTGAAACGTAAGGGTCGCTCCGAGAGATTCTTCGCGAAGTTTATCCTGAGCGTCCTTCGACTTCGGTGCTTCGCACCTACGCTCAGGATGAGCGGACGCGAAGGGCTCAGAATGACACGCCCAAAGGACCGTCATAGCAAGTGTACAAAGCTCCTGTGGTCTGATGTAGTTCCGCCTCTGCTGTATACACTCGTTGAGGGAGCAGTCCTGCTTTTCTTGACTTCAGCAACAGAACCTGTCATGCCCAGCACGACAACTCATGTACCGGAGGCGGGTATGGCACAAGCGCGGTTAAACAAAGTGATCGACCTCTTAGAGCAAGGGAAAGTGGTGTTCGGTGGTGGAATGGCATGGACAGGCAATATCGATGAGGCCATGGCCTTTGCCGATCTCGGCTATGATTTTGTCATCTTTGAAATGGAACACGAAGGCTTTCATTTGCCAGGGCTCCGCCTGTCACTCCAGTTCTTGCTGGATCGTAAGCGCATCGCCAGCAAAGGCAATCTGCAACCCGATGTCGTGCCATTCGTGCGTGTGCCGCCCAATGCACGTGAGCGCAATCAGTGGATCATCAAGCAAGCGCTGGATACCGGCATTTATGGCCTCATCGTGCCGCACCTGGATACCGTCGAACAGGCACAGGCGATGGTCGTGGCCAGCCGCTACCCACAGGCGGTCGGTGCGCCTGATACCGAACCAGTTGGTGAGCGTGGCTGGTGGTATCGTCTCGCCCCACGCTACTGGGGCTTGAGTCTGCCTGAGTATTATAAGGTTGCTGACGTATGGCCACTTGATCCAAACGGTGAGTTATTTCTCATGCCGATCGTTGAAGGTATACAAGGAGTGAAGAATCTGCCAGACATTCTGCGCAACGTGAAAGGCATTAGTGCTATCTGGGCAGGCTCAGGTGATCTGTCGATCGAGATGGGCACGGGCGGTAACATGAGCGATCCACGTGTCGAAGAAGGGGTACAACAAATCCTCAAGACCTGTAAAGAGTTTAACGTCCCGTGCGCAACCATCGCCAGTCCTGACACCATCGAGCAGCGCATCGAACAAGGATTTCGCATTATTGTCACCATGCCTGCCCGGGTCGATCGCACCTTGGAGATGGGGAAACGCATCGCTGGACGGTAACTTGCGTGCGACGCACGCAGTCGCCTTTCCTAAAGAAGTCGACGTTCGCTCGCCCATGTCATGCAAGATGGAAGACGGAGGAACAATGAGTCTGTACAACTCTCCGTTACTGTATTCGTGTACAGCAGCAGGTACAACGACACCAAGTACGCACCGCCGACCACGAAAACGTGCGGGCCGCAGTCCCCTGACAGTCGATATCCACTGCCATATCGCTACGCCCGAGTGTCAGCCACTTGTGCGTGATATCTTTACCCCCGACAAAGAGCCGTTTACGCGCTTCTCGACACCGGAGACCCAGGAAATTAATCAGCGCATGTTTGCCAGTGTCGCTCCCAAACTGACTTCCCCAGCAGAGCACCTTAAAGATATGGATGCGATGGGTATCGATATTCAAGTCATTTCGCCGTCCCCTACGCAATACTATTACTGGACTGACGGTGAGTTAGGCGTACAGTTAGCGCAACTGCAAAACAATCGCGTAGCAGAAATTGTCCAGGCTCATCCCACGCGCTTTGCCGGGATGGGAACAGTGCCGCTGCAAGACATTGACCGTGCCATACAGGAGATTGAGCGTTGCACGCGTGAACTCGGTCTCCGTGCGGTCGAGGTGTCGAGTAACATCAATGGCGTCGACTACGACGATCCGCGTTTTGCCCCCTTCTTTACCAAGGCCGAGGAACTCGGCGTGTTGCTCTTTATGCATCCCATCGGCTTTACCGACGGAGCACGTTTACGCGAATATTACCTCACCAACACGATCGGGCAGCCGTTGGAGTCGACGGTTGCCGTCTCGCGTATGATCTTCGGCGGCGTGTTCGAGCGGCACCCACAGCTCAAATTCTGTGTGGCGCATGGCGGCGGCTATCTGCCGTACTACGCTGGCCGCATGGATCACGCGTACACGGTGCGGCCCGAGTGTCAACGTGCGATTTCACGACCACCAAGTGCGTATTTGCCAGTTGTACTACGACAGTGTCATTTACACGGGGACGACGCTCGCTGCACTGATCGCCACGGTGGGAAGTGATCGCGTCATGCTTGGCACTGACTACCCATTCGACATGGGAGAAAGTGATCCCGTCAGCTTGATCGCTCAGACACGTGGATTGACACGTGCAGATAAAGAGCGCGTGTGGGGTGGCAACGCGGCACAACTCCTCGGACTGCAGTAAGGGGATGGCACGCGTGTTCTCAGTAAAAATCGCAATGAGGAGTGGTGCATGAAATTCGGGCTCTTCTACCAACTGCCCTGCGCAACAACCCAAGACGCGTTCGATGTCGTGCGTTGCGCGGAGCACTCGCGACCACCGCGGCACATCGTTTGACAGGCACCAAAGAGCGGACACGGTTGACGGAAGGTCCGGTAAGAAGTCAACTACACCGTCTGCCAAGCGATGGCGCGCGAGATCATGCTGTTCCTGCTTGGGCGCAAGGCCGACCGTGCGCTAGAACTCATCCGCAGAGAGTTCGCCAAGGCTGGCACGGATATAGTGGTGAGAGATTTCCTCCGCGTCAGTTATGCCGCCCTGTTCCCGAACAAAGGGAATGAGCACGTCGGCAACGTCATCTGCCGTCGCAGACAATACACCCATCGCATCAAGGACGAGTGTGATGTCACTCCTCTCGTGCCATCATGCTCAGTGAGCGAACGCGCCGCTGTCAGAATCATGGAGAGTGACTGTCACGAGCTGATACGAGGTCACGGTTGGCGATGGACCAGACCGTCGTTGTCAGTCACTCCTCGTTAGCGTCCGATAAACCGCGCAGGGCGACGTTCCGCTACGGCACGTAATCCTTCCTGATGATCGTGCGTCTGCCGCAACCAATGCTGTTCGCGATACTCGTGCGCCGTGGCCGCTCGCACTCTCTCCGCGAGTCCGTCCCGCATCGTGGCGCGCACGGACTGCACCGCCTGCGGCGCATTCGCGGCAATTTCATGCGCTAGTTCTAGCGCGGCATTCCGCACATTTGCTTGTGTGGTCAGCACGTCGCCTAACCCCCACGCAAACGCTTCTTCCCCACCAATGCGACGGCCGGTGTAGCAAAGCAGCGCGGCTCGTTGCGGGCCGATCACCCGTGGTAGTACCAGGGAGAGCCCAGAGCCGGGATGAAAGCCTAAGGTCACAAAATTCGCGGCGAGGCGTGTTTCTGGACACAGCACCCGGAAGTCTGGCACCAGCGCCAGGCCGAAGCCACCACCGATCGCCGCGCCGTGAATCGCCCCGATTACGGGTTTGCGGCAGGCGTACAGTCGCACGACCTCGGCGTACCAAGGATTGCCTGCGTCTGCACTCCAGGTTTGCTGTTCGGCTTGTCCCTGCAGATAGCTGAAATGGGCGCCAGCACAGAAATGGGTACCGACCGAGGCAAGCACAATAGCTCGACAGTACGCTTCATGATCGAGAGACTCGAACGCAGTCGCCAACGTCTGGAGCAGCGCAAAATCAAGCAGATTGTGTGGCGGGCGTTGCAGCTCCACGGTCGCCACTCCCTCAGTCACCGTCACGGCCACATCGCCATACTGTATCTGCATCGTGGTTCTCCTTGTCTGACCAGTGCCTGATGACCAGCATCGATGGCACGCTCTTCATCGCCTTCGTCTCCACGCTCGCGTTGTGTATCCCTTATCCCGCACGTCCTCCCAGGTTGTCAAATGCCGGGCGCTCATGACAGGGGATGTGGTGACTACTCAGACCATTGGCGGCCACGCGTGACACGTACACCGTCTGATATTCGCACTGGACCATGCCGATTCATCAACTCCGGCAAGCAGCCACTCCCTTAGCGGAACGCACGAAAGAAGGTCCGGACGTCCTCTACCAAGCGCTCAGGCTCTTCCATCGGGGCGAAATGACCACCTTGTGGCATCACCGTCCAGCGCTGCAGGTTGTAG
>VGTJ01000196.1 GCA_016874775.1 Deltaproteobacteria bacterium | reverse complement strand
TCCACTACACCCGAAGTGATTCGAGACGCACTGGCGACGGTTTCTACCACACAAGTCCGGCAGTGGTGCCAGCAGCACCTGGGGCCGTCGCTCCAGGCCCAACGCCAACAGGCCTTCCGCCAGCTCACGCTAGCGGAAGAAAAGCAGGTCCACTTTCAACAGGCAGCGTGAGGCGTCTTTGCACCAGGCCAGCCTGGGGGAGACAAGGGCTATGATAGCGAACCGTTGCGTCGTGCCCTGCGGGCTCGTCGCATTATTCCCATTGCTCCATACCGCAAAAATCATATCGCGGGTCCCTTGGGGCGTCCGCCCAAAGATGGGCAGCACAAACGGTATTGTCGGCTACGCTGGAAAGTCGAACGCTCCTTTGCGTGGCTCAATAATGCCCGTCGCCGCGATCGCTTTCTGGAACGTGATCAAAAAACCTATCGTGCTTTCATGCGAGTTTTCTTCATCCGGTACTACTTGAACCTGCTATTTTCCTGACCTAAATGAGTTTTGAGATAGCTTCAAATTATTTTTCGCTCCGTGTTTTGCAGTGTGCACAACGAGCGCTAACAGGGCTGCGTACTCACATCGTAGACGTGCCTTTTTGACGGAAGATCACAGAAAGTGTAGTGCACAAATGAGACCGAACGGTTAGGGCGATGGGAATGGACGTATGAGCCCCTTGTCGGACGTTTGCGTGAGAGTTGAGCATTGCGAGGTCAGATTGAATCGCCACACTGCGCGCGACGATCTACCTATCTCCGCCAGTGTGCGCTCACGGGGTGCGGGTATGACAACGCAACGTACTTATACTCTGCAGAGTATAATGAATACTGGCCTCTACGCCACCGGGAAGCTCGGAAACAAACCTCGAACGGGTTCTTCGTTAGCAATTGTCGCATTCAGACCTTCTCTCTGGCCCGCGTCGTGGTTTTCAGACGATACGCGAGTTGGCGGCGTGTGAGACCAACGAGCTTCGCGGCGGCGGAGAGGTTTCCTTTGGCCTGTTCTACTGCGGTATGCATGATGGCTGTTTCAAGAGCATCGAGCGAGAATTGCTTCTTCCCGACCGTATCCTTGACGACGCGTTCGAGGTCCGCAGCGGGAGCGTGTGGCTCTCTCCCGCCCTCGATTATGGCGGCGGACGTCTCGGGCAATCCGGTGTCCGAGAACAGAACGAAGACATCGAGCGGCGCACCATCTGAGGACAGAATGACCGCACGCTCGATCATGTTCTCCAGCTCGCGGATGTTGCCGGGAAAATCGTAGTCAAGCAGGGCGCGAATGGCCCGCTCAGTAAAACCCGCGACCTGCTTGCCGTGGAGCCGCGTGAACTTCGCGAGAAAGTGGCGCATGAGGAGTGGGATGTCGTCGCGCCGGTCACGCAAGGGTGGGATACGGATGGGGAAAACGTTCAATCGGTAAAAGAGATCGCTGCGAAAGCTCCCTTCTTTGACTCTGCGCTTGAGATCTTCATTCGTTGCGGCGACGAGGCGAACATCGACCCGGCGCGTCCGTGTATCCCCGACCCGCTCGATCTCACCCATCTGCAGGACACGTAACAGTTTTCCCTGCGCCTGCAGCGTGAGCGTGCCAATTTCGTCCAGGAACAGCGTGCCCCCGTTGGCACGCTCGAAGCGTCCGGGACGTGAGGTGACGGCGCCGGTAAAGGCGCCTTTTTCAACGCCAAAGAGTTCGGACTCGAGGAGGTTCTCAGGGATCGCGGCGCAACTGACGGTGATGAACGGCCCTGCCGCACGATCACTCACCTGATAGAGGTTCCGCGCGAAGATTTCTTTGCCGACGCCGGTTTCCCCGAGGAACAGGACCGTGGCCTTGGTATTCGCGACCTTGCGGACGAGGTGCGTTGCCGCATTGAACCCGGAGGAGAGTCCCACGAGCTCATCTGACCGCTGCTCTGGCGTACTCACCGTGTTCCTGCGCGGCGTCGGGGAGACCGCCGCTGACTCGCGCGTACGCGCCTGAAACGGTCCACGGTTCACAAATGGTTCGGACTGGAAGTAGCGGAGATCCTCGAGATCATCGCCCCACTCCTCAAGCGGTTTCCCGATGATGCGACAACACGCCCCGCCTGCTCCACGGCACTCCATTTCGCGGTAGAGAATCGGTCGGCCGAGAAGGGTCGTGGTCCACCCGATCGCGCGCCCGAGGTGCATCCAGCAGACCGGCTCGACGCTCGGGCCATAGTGCAGGAGGTGAGACTCAACCTCAATGGAGTCTTTCCACACGGCCTCGACATAAAAATGCCCCTTCTCGACGTCGATCTCGACGCATTGGGGTTCGACGATAACGAGGCCCTCGATCATGTGGAGCCACGGGCCGGCGAGAAACGCTTCCGATAGAGGTCGATCCTTCCCAACCTTACGCACCATAGCGGCGTCCTGGGAGCCGGAGGCATACCCCATACGGGTCAACAGCCCACGGGCGGTATCGGCTCCGAGCGAGTCGATGAGCTCCCTCCGGAGCGCGGCGAGCGAGCGGACGTGGATCAGCGCCATGCGCTGGTCATCAAGCCAGATGCGCCCGTCCTCGGGGCGGAAGTGGAGCTGACGACGCAGGTACTCCATATCTCGTGGGGGAGGGCCGGATTGACGAATACTCATGGAGCGCACGCTACTGCTACGTGACGAAAACGTCAAGTTTGTATGTGATCATCGACCAAATTGTCAACTCAGTTCGGTCGACACTATTGTGGTGGGTGCGCCGAATCCTTGAATTCCCTTTCAATAGTAATGAGGGAGTGCTACGCGGCGAGCCAACTGCCGTATGGCTCGGACCTTGCTGTGTGAGTGCTGTTCATGACGGTCGGAAACTGCTCGACCACGATACAGAGGAGGAATAGATCCATGGAGAAGGCGAGACCGAGCGTTCGCGCAAACGGGAGAGACCGAATAATCGGCCTGATCGGGGCTGGAAACATGGGACGCGCCATAGCTCGGCGTCTCGTTACTGGTGGGCACACCGTCTACCTCGCTGACACTGATGCCGAGAAGCTTAAGAGCGTTGCCAGCGAGATTGCGGCCTTTGGCCCAGGCCTCGTACAGCCGGTCGCGACCGGCGCGGCTGCCGTCGAGAGTGAGATGGTCGTCCTGGCGACTCGGTACCATGAGTCGACCCGGGTGGCCGTGGAACTCAGTGATGTGCTGCGGGGGAAGGTGGTGATCGACATCAGCAATCCCCTTAACGACACATTTAATGATCTTGTCACCGATCCCACCGCCAGCGCGGCTGAGGAGATACAACGCCGACTCAAGGGAGCTCACGTAGTGAAAGCGTTCAATACCACGTTTGCGCCGGTGTTGTTTGCCGGCCAACTCGACGGGGTTGACCTCGATGTGTTCCTCGCGTCTGACTACGCAGACGCCAAGGCGCAGGTCGACACGCTCCTGCGTCCGTGTGGCCTCCGTCCGATCGATGCCGGCGCACTGAAGAATGCGCGCACGCTTGAGCGCATGACGCTGCTGTGGATCGAGCTGCAAGGCCGGTATGGATTAGACTTCCAAGCCACTCTGAAGTTCCTCCCGTCTCAGGTGGGAGCCGTCGCGGTGGAGAAGCCACCAGAGGTACTCGGCAACGGAGGAGTCGCGACCTCTGACCTCCAAGCCCAAGTCAATGCGCTGAAGACCAGGGTTGCCAACCTCGATGCCCGCCTGGAGTCGATGAGTGCTGCGTTCAGACGAGTAGCCGAGCGTGCTCGCTGAATGTGAGAGGGAGAAGATCATGTCACAAACACCGACACATACCTCTTCTGCGGCACCACTAGGAAACCGGCAGGCGAACGGTCCTGCGCCACAGCACGGAAGCCACACGCAGCCACCAGTGCTGCGCGAGGCGCCAACCGGCAAGCAATTTCTCGAATCACTACGGGACGGACGCGCCATCTACTTCGACGGCAAGTTGGTGAAGGATGTGACCACGCATCCCGCCTTTGCCAGCAGTGCGCGCTCGTATGCTCGCATGTACGACACGCTCCATGACCCGGCAAAGCAGGACGTGTTGACCTTTATCACCGAGCGGGGCGCCCGATCACACAAATTCTACAAACTTGCCCGGACCCACCAGGATATATTCGAGGCTCGGGATGCCATTGCCGAGTGGGCTCGCCTCAGTTGGGGAACCCTCTCGCGCGGACCAGACTACAAGGCGGCGCTCGTCGGATCGTTAGCCGGTGATGCGGACTTCTACGGCGAGTACGCACCGAACGTGTGGCGCTGGTACGAGAAGATCGCGGACGAAGTGATGTTCGTCAATCTGAGCCTGGTCAATCCGGCCGGCGATCGCTCGAAACCTCCCGCTGAGCAGCGCGATGTCTACATGCACGTCGTCAAAGAGCGCGATGACGGCATCGTCGTCCGCGGCGCGCGCCTGGTGTCCACCGGGGCCGCCTTCAGTAATGTCACCTACATGAGCCAGTACCTTCCGGCTGGCGGACTCACCGCAAACGAGGAGGATTTCGCGCTCGCCTTTTTCGTGCCCTTCAACGCGCCGGGGATCAAGTTCATCGGGCGCTATTCGTACGAGCACCTCGCCAAGAAGATCGGCTCGCCCTTCGACTATCCACTCTCCAGCCGCTTCGACGAGTCCGATCTCAGCATCGTGCTTGACGATGTGCTCATTCCCTGGGAGGATGTGATCGCGTACCGCAATCCCACAATCGTGAATGGCCTCTTCTCCCGTGGCTTCGGCCAACGCTTCGCTCTCCATGCCGCGACGCGCACTGCGGTCAAGTTCGACTTCATCTGTGGCCTGTTACTCCGGGCGACGGAGATGCAGCAGCGGTCAAGCTTCCGCGACGTTCAACTGGTGATCGGGGAGCTCATCGGCATGCGCCACAACATTTGGGCCCTCTCCACGGCCATGGCGGCCGAGGCCCAGCCCGGCCCAGGCGGATATTTGTTGCCCAACACTGGGTATGCCATGCAATGGCGCAATATGTACGGGGACATGTTCACGAGGGCACGCACGCTGTTTCAGAACGTGCTCTCTGGCAACGTGATCCAGATTCCCTCCTCGGCGGAAGACTTCAAGAACCCCGCTCTCCGGCCATTGCTCGATCGGTATTGGAAAGGTGGAAGCGCCACCGCAGAGGAGCGGGTGAAATTGCTCCGCGTCATTTGGGATATGTTCTTCACCGAGTTTGCTGGCCGCACCGAAGCGCACGAGCGGAATTTTGCCGGTGGCTACGATGCGAATCGTGTCGAGACGTACGTGGCGGCGGAGCAGATGGGACTCAACGCCAACTTCAAGGCCATGGTCGAGGAGTGTATGAGTCATTACGACCTCAACGGCTGGACACATCCCACGTGGGCAGATGTGCCGTGGTCGATCCCCAACGAATGAAGAATAATGCGCAGAGGGCTTATCGCCCGCTCCCTGCGGTCGCTCTCTGGCACATAGCTGATGGCAAGAATCTTCTACCAGAGAACGAGCGGAGCGATCGAGCCATGTGCTCTAGAGCGAGTGCAACGAGCGAGCCATACGCCACGAGCCATAGTGTCTCTCAGGGAAACGGTGAATGAGCGTCCGTATTGACGGACGCGATCAAGGTCCGAGCGAAGCGGAGTGGTGGCGAAGTGCTGTTTCCACAAGCGGGGCGTGCGGAGATGGAGGTCGAAGGCGGGAACAGGGGTTGGCCGCCCACACGTACAACGAAGGGCCACATCACGTGCAGTGATTTTAACAGGAACGAAAAGTTCCATGTTCCCCAGCAGGAGCCGCCGTGTACACACTGGCAAATGTTATCCTAACGAGTCTCACATTGAGATCGTACAAACATTCGCCGTACTTTCGCTATGTCGTTCACTCTTCGATTTGTAAGAGATCCTTATGCAACGTGGCATGAAATTACGCTTTTGGGGGTCGCGGGCCGAGTTGGACCTCGGCGGGTGATCGGGGCGACAATGAAGTGATCAAAATTAAGTTCGCCCGGCGCGATTGCGAGCCGTGTCCTAGCCGGGCACGCTGCACCGCCGCTCGAGACCATCGGCGAACCATCACGATTCGTAACCAGCTTTCCTATACACTGCGCTCCAACACGCCCGTCAGCGGCAAGAAACGAAGGCTTTTAGGTCACCTATGCCCAGCGGTCTGGCATTGAAGGGACGATCTCCCAAGGAGTGCGCCGCGGCCGCTTACGCCGCGCACGCTATGTGGGTCGCACGAAGACGCATCTGCAACACATCTTCACGGCGACGGCACTGAATTTCGTCCGCCTGAGCGAGTGGCTCGCTAGAACTCCGCTCGCCAAGACTCGCCGTTCGGCCTTTGTCAAATGTATGAAACCACAGGCAGCCTGACAATTCGTCAACGGGATCAGCTTTGGTTCTGGTGCAGGTGACACGCTGTGAGCCGACAGCGAGTGGACCTACGTCAGTAGGCTGATCTCGGTTGGGGTCACTTGTCGATGTACATACTGGGTGCTAATGTGTACATTCGGAGTCACTTATGAAAACTGCCAGTAGTACCAAACGCAATAAACACCTCATCCTGGATCAGCAGAAACTCACCCGTGCGCAGAAAATCTTAGCCACCAAAACGGAAACCGAAACCATTGAACGCGCGCTCGAACTAGTCATTAGCGAAGCGGAAAAGGACCGTCGTGCCTGGGCAGCCACCGAGAAGCTCATCCGCAGCGGCATTCAGATCCAGGATGTGTTTGGTCGGCTCGACGCGTAGCGACGCTCATGGCTGGCCTGCTCTTTGACTCCTCAGTGTATATCGCCGCATTACGGCAAGGAGATCTTTCCATCCTTCAGACACGGCGCGCGCAGCGTACAGGTGCCGCAGACTCTGCTCCATTGTGGTTGAGTACGGTCGTGCTCGCGGAGCTGTTAGTTGGCGCACGGGAGCAGCGCGATCGACGACCGCTCTTGGAGATGGAACAGCAATTCCTCCGGCTCAAGCGGGTTGTCGTCCCCGAACAACGCGATTGGCGGTTAGCGGGGCAGGTATTGGCCGAGATGGGGAAGCGGTATGGCTATGAGCAAGTCGGGCAGGTGCGGTTATTCAATGATGCGCTCATTGCGATGAGTGCGGCACGGCTAGGGTTCACTGTCATTACGCGCAACGCGAAAGATTGTCGCAGAATTGCCGCATTGCGCCCGTTTCAGTGGGAAGATACTGGAGACTGACGTGCGCGCGATGCGGCAGGTGTGTGAGCCGTGCCGATGGTCGCGCGATCGAAAAACAATCACTAGTAGTGAATAATACTTCAGATTGGGTATCGAAGGCGGCGTATCCGCCGTTTTTCAAATTTAACATACGAGGACATTATCGGACATGTGAAGAGCAGAAGAAGAATAGGAGTTCAAAACGACTAGGAACAAGGCTGAAGTGATCCTTCGCTACTGCCGCGAGAGCGTCACGAAGAGGCGTCCCACCGCCATTTTGTCCATGACGAATTGCCCCGCAGCACCGAACGCGAAGTCGGGGAATTTGTCGCCGTTCACATCCCCAGGTGCGGCCATCGTATAGCCAAACGCCGCACCTTGAAACGGATACGGATCATCAAAGGTCGTCAGATGTCGCCCATCACGACCATTAAACACAAAGACCTCCCCTTGAATGTGAAACTGATCAACTGTCTGGAACGGCGCACTCACTAGGAGTTCTGGGACTCCATCGCTATTGATATCTGGCCCTTGCAGCAGTGTGTACCCAAAACAGCCGTATGGTTTTGGTACAGGATGCGTCAAGGTATACAACAGTGCCCCATCAGCACCACTGAATACGAACGCTTCCCCTTGCGCACGAATGTCTGCAATGTCTTTATACGGGGCACCAACCAAAATGTCAGGGATACCATCCTTGTTGGTATCGCCAGCCGCAACAACGCGCCAGCCAAAGACCGCGCCGGGATGGGGGCGTGGATCATTCATGGTCAGGAGAAGCTTGCCAGTCTTGCCACTGAACGCATACACACGGCCTTGTACCGGCGTCTTCTCCCCTGCACTGTACGGTGCGCCAACCAGAATGTCAGAGGCGCCATCTTTATCGAGATCGCCGGCATCTGCGACCGACCAACCAAACGCTCCTCCCCCAGACGTCTGTGGAGCAGCAAGTACACGCACCAGGTTGCCTGAGTGTCCATCAAAAACGAAGACTCTGCCGGTTCCTTCCTCTCCGTATGCGCCCACTACAATTTCCGGGACGTGATCATCCGTCCCATCACGAAGAGCAGAGACCGCCCACCCAAACCCAGCACCAATTTGTCGATGCGGCGCTTGGAGAACATGCAATGGGGAGGCATCCTTCCCGCTAAAGACAAAGATTTTGCCACTCCCTTCATAGCTGGCAGCGCCGACTAGCAAATCTGGTGTTCCGTCACCGTTGAGGTCCCCGGCTCCAGCTACAGCGAAACCAAAGGCGGCAGAGGGCATGGGGCGCGGCGTATTAAGGATGAATATCAGTTTGCCTGTTTTCCCACTAAACACAAAGGCGCGCCCTTGCCGCAATGAGCGCGGAGCAGGAGGCGGGTATTCGGCTTTCCGATAGGAATGGAACAATTTTGGTCGCTAAGGAATAGGGCGACGAGGGTCTCGTAACGGGCGGAGGCCAATCCGTCGTTGCGCTTCTTCGAGATTGAAATGGTAGCGACCATACACATTGACATGCCCATAGCGAGTTGGCCAAATCCGGGCGAGATCACTGTCCTGCACCAAGTGGCCCTCGCGTTTGAGTTGCTCGACCACAGCCGCCATATACACCGTATTCCAGAGGATGACCGCATTGGTGACGAGATTGAGACAACTGGCTTGATGGATGAGCTCTTCCCCGCGGTTGCGGCGCAGCTGACCTTTGTTGGCGAGCATCAGATAGGCCCGCAAATCGTGGAGCGCCTCTCCCTTATTGAGTTGGCGGAGGATGCGCCGTCGATCGTCGGTGTTGGCGTACCACCGCAGCACATGCAGCGTCCTGACTAACCGTCCATATTCCTGAAGCGCCAAGGCCAACGCGTTTTTCTGGGGATAGGCTTGCAGTTTTTGCACCAACAGAGAAGCCGTCACATGCCCCAGCTTCAAAGAGCCAGCGACCCGCAGCATGGCGTCCCACCACTCCAAGATCTGCTGCCGGTTGATACGGCCCGTCAGGTGAGGCTGCAGATGGGGATAGCAGGAGAGGTCAAGGGTACCGGACCGATAGAGCCGCCGACTCCCAATATCGCGCAGCCGTGGGGTAAAGCGTAGGCCCAAGAGATCGAACAGGGCAAAGATAATTTCGGTTGCCCCGGCAGTATCAGTGGTATGTTCGACGATGGCCAGTTCGGTTTCATTGTCCAGAATGGCATCCAAGACATAGGTCGCATCACGTACTGTGATAATCACTGGTTTGGTCCCATACTGGGAGAGTTGGTCTGAGGTCCAACTATAAAAGGTCAATCCCTGGCCATAGCCAAGCGTCGGGGGAAAAGGACGAGCGTGGCGATTTTTGCCGGACACGGGAAACCGTTGACCATCCGAAGAAGACAAGATCCCAGAGCCCCAGACTTGACTCAAAGGTAACTGGTGATGATAGTTGACCAAGCTGGAGAAAGCCGCTTTGAGGGTTTCTTCACGGAGATACCAGGTCGTACACCACGCCAGTTGGCGGTACGAGAGCTCAGTACTCTGCGCCATCTGCTCCAAGCCAAAATTACAGGCATGAGCTAAGAGGCTGGCGTAGAGCTGGGGTAACAAGCTGGGTCGCACGGTTTCCGTCCCGGCAGCATGAACAAAGTGCTCAGAAAAATGCGTCCACGCATCGACCTCAATCAGCAACTCACTGAGTTCGACCCGTGGCAACCGAGCGGTGATCAGGTCCTCAAGGGCGTCGGCACTGGCAGGGCGAGGATCAGCGGCCAGAGGTGACAGGACCAGTTCGCCATTCTCACTGCGTACTGGCCCGTCTTTCTCCGCCAAGAGTTTCTCGACCTGGGTCATGGCGACTTTGAGTTCCGCTTCGCGTTCGTCCAGCCGCTGGCACCCTTCAGTGGGGGTGCCAGTTTGCCGTGTCACTTCGGACCGCCGAGTGGGCCACTCAGCAGGAGGAATCAAGTAGGTATCAGGGTTGGCATAACGGCGACTATGTTCGACCCATACGCTGCCTGAGCGTAACGCACTGCGCAGTTGCCACAGGGTACAGAGCTCATAGTAACGGCGGCTAATCTCTCCGGTGGGCTCGCGAATGTACGGACGCCACGCGTCGGTCACCAACGCCATCGGTGCGGTGAGCGGAACTGAGCGCCGCGCTGGAGTCTGATCGAGCTCGCGCAGCACGGCGACGGCTTGGAGCACGGTGTCATCGGGGCCTTGTGTATGGAACGTGAGGGTCTGAAGAAAAGCAGGGACAAATTGCCGGAGGTAGCTGTACCGTTTTGCGAAGAAATCGATCGCCTCATCAGGCCGGGGGCGAATTAGTTCGTTAGGCATGGGCAAGAATTAAGTTACCGATTAAGAGCGAGGAAGAAGCGTATAGTTCCAATCGCCATGAAACTTACCGGGTTTGATATTGAGCGCTTGAAACTCATCGTCGGAGACCTGTAGGCCT
>VGTJ01000195.1 GCA_016874775.1 Deltaproteobacteria bacterium | reverse complement strand
GTCGCCCGCGTTCATCCAGCTCTTCGACCAGACTTCGATACTTAGACCGAAGCCAGCACACAATGGTCTCGTCTCTCATCCCTGCTCTTGTGCAGAGGCTCTCCACTCCGGTCAATCACTATTGCGGTAAGTTGTTTCCTGCCACCGCCTTAGTTCGGAAGTGGCAGCACCAGGGAGAAGTTTGCTCCGCGCTCAGGGGCAGTCTGCACCTCGATATGCCCGCCATGCGCCTCAACCAGCGCCTTCGCAATAAAGAGCCCCAGACCGGTTCCTTCAACCTCGCGACTGGTCGTTCCGCGATGATACTTTTCAAACAGCAACGGCACTTCAGCGGGTGGAATGCCGGGGCCAGTATCAGCAATCGAGGCCACAACCTCGCCATTCCGCCACTCAGAACTGACAGTGACCTGCCCACTTGGAGGGGTAAACTTTAATGCATTCGACACCAAATTGCTGACAGCACGAGCGAGAGCCAGCGCATCGCCGTGCAATGTGGGAAGATCGGGTTGCAAATCAAACGTGAGCGCGATACTCCGCTGACGCGCTTCTGCCTCGTACTGCTGTCCCACTTGCGTTAGCAGCCCATTGATCTCAAGGGGTTTCTTCTCCAAGTTTAACTGTCCATCTTCCAAGCGAGACACATTGAGATAGTTCTCGACCAATGAAAACACCGTACAGACGTTGTCTCGAAGTTGGCGCAGGTCTTTCTCCTGCTGCGCTTGGCTTTCCTGTCCGATGCTGTCAAGAAGCAAGTCAGCATAGCCGAGCACGACCGCTAATGGACTCTTGATGTCGTGCGTCAGCATCATGAGAAACTCTTGGCGTTGCCGATCCAACGCTTTCCGTGTCGAAATATCACGGAGCGTAGCGATAATGCCCATCGGCTGTCCCTCTTTGTCACGACGCAGACGCGCGCGGATCTCTACAGGAACGACACTCCCATCGCGCCGCACGATCTCGGTCTCAAATAATCCCGGTAGTCGCTCTCCAGCAACAGCCAGTCGCACCCGCTCGTCACACAATGTCACCATATCTGGTGTCGCAATCTTGCGATAATGCTGTCCGACGAGGTCATGGCGCGACCACCCCAGCATCATTTCTAAGCCCCAGTTCACATCGGTCATCATGCCTTCAAGCGTGCATGACAAGATACCGTCGCTCACGTTTTCGATGAGCCCACGATACCGTTTCTCACTTTCTCGCAGGAGTTGTTCGATACGAGCACGCGCGACAATCTCTTTTTCCAGATCAGCATTCACCTCCGCTAGCTGCGCGGTTCGATCTTTTACTCGCTGTTCGAGTTCATCGTTGAGTGTTCGCACCTCCCCTTCGACACGTGTCCGCTCAGCAACCTCGCGTTCAAGTTTTTCATTGATGCTGACAACCGTCCGAGCACGGACACTTGCGGTCTGTGCAAACGTTACTGCCAACATCAGTAATGTCGACATGCCAAGACCAGCGATGAGTACAACTGCAGGAAGTGAAGACCCCTCGCTTTTCAATAACGAGGCTTGTGGCCACAGCCGCAAGCGCCAGGGCGTTCCGTACAAATCAATGATCGAAGTCTGCTGCCATGTGTCCTCGTGTACCGACATCGCTTGAGGCATGCGATATATTAGAGTGTTCGCATCGGATAGGGCATTCCATACTCTGGCATTACTCGATCATGGAGAATTGAGTCCAGTAGCTCCTGCAACCGGAAGATACCAACGATCACACCAATACAGTCGTTTCCGCGGAAGATCGGCACAAAGACAAGCATGCCTTTTTCCTTGTCGTCAAGTTCAACCGTCCGCGTCACCGTCACTTCACGACGCTCGCGGACAGCGTCCCAGGCTTTACGCCGTTGCTCTTCAAATATCCAGTTCAGTTCGAGCACAGCATCGGGACCTTTAAGGGGGACAGCCCAGCGCAACGAAAGCCAGGCGTCTGCCCAGGCGATGGCGTGGTATCCCGGGAAGTGATTGAGATTCAGCTCAGCTTCAAACTCCCACTCTTCTTGTGGCAGGCGTCCATTTTTTTCCCAGCGCCTCGCAATGTCTACCAATGCAAGAATACGAGCTTGCATCTGTGCGGCTATTTCATTCTTGAGACTCGACGCTTCGGCGGTAACCAGGCGTTGAATATGGGTTCGCTCCTGAACGTGAAGAGCCCACCACAACATGAGGGAAATAAGCGCGACCCCTCCTCCGGCAAGGAACGGAAGCCAGCCTGGAGCATGCGGTTTCACCTCGTTCACAAATATTCCTCCTATGAGGTTAAGTCATATGGGTACAAGCGATTTGAGGTCCCCACTGGGAAATATCGGCACCTCGAAGGAAAACTTTAATTTCCTCACAAAACAACTTCAAAATTAGACAAAAAGACAGCTTTTCCAATAGGTTACACAAGAAGAAGGACTCCCCTGGCGGTGAAGAATCGCGGGCATCAGCAGACTTGCAACGCAAAGCAATTTCTCCTATGACGGCGACACTTTGAGTCGAACATAAAAAATAAGGGGGAACCATGATTCGTTTAGAATTTGCCCTGCGCCGCAAACCGGGAATGTCACGAGCAGAGTTCCAGCAATACTGGCGTGCAGTACACGGCCCGTTAGTGGCAAAACATGCAACGACATTGAATATTCATCGCTACATCCAGTTGCACACTCTCGACGATCCCATTAACGACCAACTTGCGGGCGCGCGCGGGAAAATGGAACAACCGTATGATGGCGTCGCCGAGCTATGGTGGACAACCAGAGAAGCTATGGCTGCCAGTGTCGGCACTGCAGCAGGCCGAGATGCAGGCAAGGAATTGCTTGAAGACGAAAAGAACTTTATCGACCTGCCGAACTCACCCTTGTGGTTCACCTACGAATATCCACAAGTGAATCCCTCAGAAGAGATTGTCGCCCGTGAACATAGCCCACTGGTGAAACTGTTCTTCCCTCTTCGTCATCACTCGCACCAGAGCCTCGAGGAAGCGCAACTCTACTGGCGGACCAATCATGGCCCACTCATTCGTGGCATGTCGCTCGGCATGCGCATGAAACGGTACATACAAGTGCATTACTACGCCGATGCCGTGGAACAACAACTACGCACCGCTCGTGGGACAACGATTGCACCCTATACCGGTCATGCCGAAGCGTGGTTCGATCGTGCTGATTTCGCCGTTCTTGCCAATACACCGGAAGGCAAACGTGCAATGGAACTTGCGGTTGAAGACGAGGCAAAGTTTATTGATTTTTCCAGATCAACCATGTGGATTGGGAAAGAGCGGGTGTTTATTGATCGGAGGTAAGCGCACCCTCCGCGCGCACAAAGACAAGTATTGCAAGTGAGATCAGGGGGATTGAGTACGTGCCAGGGTTCTATTTTCTGGCGAGCTTTGGCTAAGGGCAATTTCTGGCTTTCCGGTAGCCTTCACGCTGGGCCTCCCCTTCGCTGGAGAACGAGACAATGTTCTTCGCACTGAGTCGTTCGTACCCTGGGCAGCGTGGGAGATGGTAGATTCTGCTACGCCGATTGCCCCTGACCTCACCCACATATTCGCCAGGCTGTCGAGACTCGACACGGTCAGATGGTGCAACCTCTTTGGTTGCCCATCTTTTCTTCCCTTCTGCCTGGGCGTGTTGCGCACATCGGCGAAAACGTTTCATGTAGTCACGGCGGAAGGGGAAGCGTGTATAGGCTGGTGAGTACCCTTCGCAGATGATGACTTCGTTAAGGAGGCGACCATCCGCTAGTCGTACAAATGCGAGAAGACGCCCGTGAGGATCGCGTCGTTGCTGGTCATACTCTAACGTAATCCGACCACCGAGACCGACGAGTGACTTCACAAAGTCTGAAGCCTGCTGTCCGAGTGCTTGAATAGCCGGGGCAGATTGGCCCGAGCGCACAGCATCACGGTGCAGCTTGTCGGAGTCGTGGACTTCCGGGCAATCGATACCGATTAAGCGTACAGTAGCCAGCTTCCCGTTCAGCGTCACAACCAAAATATCACAGTCGGTGATCTGCGTTAGCACTGCCTCATCGCCGCCTCCTGCGCTCACTGGCAGCGCGAGCCTCATGAAGAAGATGCAGAGAAGAATAATCCAGCTACGAACCTTCATCGTACGGCTGTAGTCGGAGCGAAGTGCCAAGGCATCACCTCACGCCTTGCTTGCAAGTTGCCAAATGAACCGCTGAGCAGGACTAGCGAAGAGGACATAGGAATAGGCCACCAATAGTGAGTAAGGCAAGTACGCCATATGACGCAACCGTCATCCAGTACATGCAAGACTCTTCCTCTCTTGTCATAATGTGTTTGGCGTAGGTTTTCCCGAAAAGCAGCGAGACAACAACCACAGTGGCCATCACCACGCCAAACGTCTCAATGATGCCACGGGACAATTGCCCCGATCCTGTCGTCTGTGGTTGCTACGAGGAGATTACAAGTAGCTGATTTTGTTAATGCCGGGAGCGAGAATCGAACTCGCACGCTTTTGAGGGCGGTGGATTTTGAGTCCACTGCGTCTGCCAGTTCCGCCATCCCGGCACATGGGGAGAATCAACGACTTACAGCAGGTTGGATACCGTCAACAAGGGGGGTTGTGCCTAAATTTGTGACCGTTTTGGCTGCAATCCGTTCATCAATCCGTTTTGCTGCCTCTTCCAGATCCCCAGCGCTCACAATGTTGTACCGCTCAAACACGTCACGGGTTTTGTGACCAGTGATCATCATGGCAACACGCTCAGGAACTCCGCCTCTCACAAGATTCCTCACTGCTGTACGTCCAAAGTCGTGCGGAATCTTATCGGCTAGCTTGGCATCTTTGCAAGCCCGGCTCCAGGAGCCCCGAAGGTCCTTAATCCGCTCCCCCTGCGGATGAAAGACCAAAGGGCAATCTGGATAGCGTGACATTTGCTCTTGCCATTGGCAGTGTGAGGCTTGCCCCTCTGGCCCCACCTGCTGCACCTCAGCATGGTGTACCCTCTCGACGTGATCGCTGGTGGCGCGTCGACCTCACTGCATGATTTGACAGGAAGCGCACTAGCCCGGATTATTCATGAACGAAGAGCGGAAGGGAAGATTTGCAGGGAATTGTTCTTCGTGACGTAGCAATATGACAAAAAGTGAATGCTGAAGAGAACGCGAGTGAGAAGTAGGTGCCAAGGTAGGAGTTCGACGAGGCCTGAGGGCCGGAGAAGATGGACTACTCCCTGCCGACGCCGCAGCGACAGCGAACAGAAGGAAAACGATCCGGGAGTCGGAAGCGATTAGGCCGAAGAGAGGACGGGCGGCGCGGTGAGCGAGGAAGCGAGTTGGCGGAACAGGGGCGCTAACGGAAACGCGACCGGAAGTCGGACAAGTACCCGCCGCGTTGACTCCGAGACCAACGCCGCTACTTTCAAGAGTTGGAGCCGCAACGTATCGAATTGGGCGCGGCCCAGCTGCGGTGCCCGTACGGCCACTTGCGTGCGGAGGGCGTGGATCAGCACATAGGCCGCGGCGTGTTCCAGCAAGCGAAAGAAGTTCGCGGCAAAGGTGGAACATGACAGGCGATCGGCCTGCAGGGCATTTTTGAAGTCTTTAATGAAATTCTCACATTGCCCGCGCCCACAAGACGCATGATAGAGAGAGCCGGGGCAAACTCTGAGAGGGAGGTCACCACAAAGCGGGGATTGGCGCCATGCTCGTTCACTTCCGCTTTCATCACGACGTGCCGCGTCTGCGGCCAACTCTCGGCAGCGTAGGCAAAGGCGTCAAAGTGTTGCACGGTGTGTTTGGTCGCGTGAAAGCGTCGGCGAGCTTCGCTTAACGCCGCTGCGCCGTGCCGCAGGAGGGCGGCATTCTGGGCGAGCCCCACGACGTACGCGATGCCGCCCAACTCCCGATTCAATTCCTCTACCATGCGCAGGATACGGGGCACGGCAAAGGCTGAATCCCCACGCACGACGATCTGGGTTTGCGGAAAGCGGGATTTCAGACGCCGAATAATCCGGCGTAACACGCCCATCGCGCCACGCGCCGCATGCGCATTGCCCGGCCGCAGCACCACGCTCACTAATTGTCCCCGCTCCCCATCAAAGATCACCAACGGATGATACATGTGCTGATCGTAATAGCCGTGAAAGCACGAGAGCTGCTGTTGGCCGTGCGTGGGATCGTCAGTGGAATCGACATCCAAGACAATCACCTCCGGGGAGACCGTAAAGGACCTCACATACTGTTCCTCAATCTCACAGACCAGCGCACGCAGTTTCCCCACGCCTACCGCGTTCTCCAACCGCGACAGCGTCGGTTGGGAGGACAGGCCAGCGGCCTGAGGAGAACGATCGCAGACACTCTTGAGTAGGGGGTCATGGCGGAGTCGGTCGGCATCATTACAGTCCGGATACCCCAAGACAATCTGGTAGAGCCGCTGGCGCATTTGTTCACGGCGATCGTGCTTCACTTTCCGCGGATCCCGTTCATCGGGGAGTAACGCCGCAAATCGCTCGCTCAATCCCAGCCGATCATCCATTTGGCGCAGCAACAATGCCCCGCCATCACTGGAGATATGGGGAGCGTCAAAGGCCACCGTTATGGGGGACGCTGGATGGAAGTCTAGCCTCAGTTGTGCAATACACTCTGCCATCGGCTCGCTCCTTTGTTACCGGTCCGAAAGTCGTTATAACTTCAGACCTTAGCAAAAGCGAGCCGTTTCGTCTTACCTCTCCATGAATAATCCGGGCTAGTGCGGATGGCTCTGCGTACTCAATGCCCAGCTAGTGCAGACACTGTTCCAAGATCAAGTGACGGGCGCTATTGCTTCCTCTATTTCCCGCAGGACCGAGAGGGCTTCGGCAAGCAGTTTTGGTTGTTGACTTCGAGTGACATCAGGCATATCAGACCCCTATGAGGTTGTAGTGACTGCGGATAACAGGTGCAGGGCAAAACCGCCTGAAAACCCGGCTAATATGGCATTATCAGGGCAAAATGACACGTTAATCAATGGTTCGACAAAGACAAAAAGATGAAGCAACGAAAACAAAACAAAGAGAGAGGCGAACGTTCATCTACAGCGCCGCTTGTTGCCCCGCATGTGGCGCAGGCGTTGGAAAGAACGCAGATAGCTAAATATCATACCAAGGGAGGGCATGGCTTCTCCGCTGAAGATGCAAATAACTTCGCCGACAGAATTCGAGGTAAGCGGGCCGAAGTTGCTGGAATCACCAATGAGCTGAACGGTGCAGATCGTATTATCGACGGGCTTCGAGTTCAATCGAAATATTTTCGGACAGCTTCTGAAACAGTGGCAGCAGCTTTCGATTCTATTACAGGTGCGTATAGATATTCCGGCCAGGTGCTTGCAGTACCAAAAGATCAATATGAAGCCTGCGTTGTATTAATGCGTGACCGTATTTCGAAAGGAAAGGTTTTGGGCTTCAGTGATCCAGCCGATGCAGAAAAGATAATTCAGAAAGGAACGATCACGTATAAACAGGCTCGGAATATCGCGCGAGCGGGTAACATTGATTCTATTGTTTTCGACACAAAGACACAAGCTGTTACCTCTTCCTATGTTTTCGCGATTTCTTTCGGGGTCACCTTCGCACAGAATTGTTGGCGTGGAGAATAGCCGAGAGACGCTACGCAGGCAGCCTTTGCTTCTGCTATGACCGCTGGCGGTACGACGCTAATAACCGGCGTCGTAAGTGCTCAGATCCTCCGAACGAGAGCTGCTGCAATTGGAGTAGTCACGGCTCGTAGCAGTGTCAGGGCCATTTCAGGGAACACCGTTGGGCGAGAAGCGATTCAGCGTATCGCCGCAGGATCTCTCGGCAAAGCTGTTTATGGTGCGGCTGCGGTGAACCACGTGTCGAAACTGCTCCGCAGTAACGCTGTAACGGCGACGATTGCCACCGTAGCGACAACCACACCGGATTTCTATCGCGCAGCGTTTGACCGCTCGATCTCATGGCGTCAATTCTCCAAGAACCTATCCATAAACTTAGCGGGAGTAGCCGGAGGTACTGCAGGTTGGGCCGGTGGAGCAGCCGCAGGCGCAGCTGCTGGCAGCGTTGTTCCTGGCATTGGCACCGCTGCCGGGGCAGTGATTGGTGGTATCGCTGGTGCACTTGCAGGAGGTCTCGGTGGGGCTTCGGCAGCCAAAGCAGTTGCAGACAAGGTCGTAGATGATGATTCAATGGATCTTCTCGGAATTCTTCGCGAAGAGATCGAGTCGTTGGCGCTCGATTATCTGCTCACAGAAGATGAAGTCAAGCAGATTTCGGATCACATGAAGAAGACAGTTACTCTCAAGTGGCTAAGGAAGATGTTCAAGGAGGGAAGATCATCAAAAGGCAATGAGTCGAAGCGAAGCTTTGTTCAAAGAGCATTCGAACCCTTCTTTGAAACGATTTTGGAAAAGCGACCCAGGATTGAGCTGCCTTCTCCCGATATACTTGCTGACGAGGTTCTTAAGCTAGTCGATGCCATAGAGGTACAAAATGTCGAACCAACCGCGCCACCGCATCGCGGCCCTGTGGCGTGAAGGGATGAATGTGAAAGGCCGCGGTCGGGCCGCTCGCGGTGCGCTCAGGCGTTAGGCTTCTTCTCACTCGACTATCCAGAATATCTCGAACTGAAAAAGAAAAGTCGCTTGCTGGGCGTGTTGTGGCGTATTGGGGATACCAGCTATTACGTCGGGTTGTTGGGAGTTTTTGGCACGGTGTTGTGGCTTCTGCTCTCTGCTGATTCATGAGCGAGTTTTGTGCGTTGCTACCGCAAGCCGGGTTGATACTCATCCAGGCCTCCTTGGCTGCGAGTGGCAGCGGTAGGATGGCGAGAGACAAATTTTCACCCCCCAAGGAGGTCTGGATGAATTTCTACACCCAGCAGCATAAACATTATTGTGGCATCGATCTACATGCGAAAGCGATGTACGTCTGCATTCTCGATCACAGTGGCGCGAAACTCGTGCACAAAAATCTGCCGACGACACCGGACGCGTTTCTGCGGGTCATTGCTTCTTATAGAGAGGATCTGGTGGTTGGTGTGGAGTGTATGTTCACCTGGTATTGGCTGGCGGACCTCTGTGCGAAGGAAGGGATTGCCTGTGTCTTAGGCCATGCCCTCTATATGAAAGCGATTCATGGGGGCAAAGCGAAGAACGATAAAATCGATGCCCACAAGATTGCGGTCTTATTACGTGGGGGAATGATGCCGCAAGCTTATGTCTATCCGTCAGAGATGCGGGCCACGCGGGATTTACTCCGGCGCCGGTGTCATCTGGCCCGGAAGCGGGCCGAACTCTTAGCGCACATTCAGAATACCAACAGTCAGTACAATCTGCCCGAGATTGGCAAACGGCTGGCGAACCAATCCAATCGGGCAGATGTGGCGGACCATTTCCCCGATCCCAGTGTCCACAAGACCATCGAGATCGATGTGTCGCTCATTGATCACTACGACCAATTGTTGGGAGAGGTAGAGCTCTATCTCACCCGCAGTGCCAAAACCGATGACGTGCAGACGTTCGCGCGTTTACAATCGGTTCCTGGGATTGGCGAGATTCTCGCGCTCGTCCTGTTATATGAGATTCACGACATCACGCGCTTTCCCCGGGTGCAAGATTTCGTCTCGTATTGTCGGCTGGTGAAATGTGCCAAAGAATCGAGTGGCAAAAAACTGGGGACGTCGGGCAAAAAGATTGGCAACGTACATCTGCGCTGGGCGTTTGCCGAAGCGGCCGTGCTTTTTATCCGGCAGAGCAAACCGGGGAAAGAATATTTCGCCAAGCTGGAACAGAAACACGGCAAAGCCAAAGCGCTCACCGTGCTCGCCCACAAGTTGGGCCGCGCCGTGTATTACATGCTCACGCGGGAACAGGCGTTTGATCTCCAACGCTTTGTCACTGCGTAACCGCTGAGGGGAGAGACTGAGCTCATGGCCTAACTGGCGCACCGAGGGCTGAGCCTTTTGCTGACTCCTTCCTTATCTACAGCAGAGACTGTACGAGAGTCGCTGGACGAAACGCCCGACGCCATATGGATTGATTGGACGGTCTCTTCTGCTCACTTTCTTGGTGATCCGTCACCAGGTGTCCCGTGGCTGCCCCTCCCCCGAGTCTGGAACTAACTAGGAGTGTCTGTGGACATAACCCGCTGGCATTGAGAAGACCGGAACGAGGGTACAGAAGAGTTTCTAGGACGTAGTCTCGGTAGAGACTACTGTTTCCCGCACAAAATGTTCCACGGGAAACATCGATCCTCAATAGGTGTTTGGTGCAGCCCACGTGCTGTGACCAGCAACCGAAATCAAGTCAGCTGCGATCGCTTGGCACAGATGTATCACTATATGTTATCGGACGGCCACCCCGCCCCCGCGATGCATGCGTCTGTCCTCTTGACAACGGAGCCCTGATAGGGGTTAGGCACTGGTCCTCTGGCACTCTCCCTTGCTTCTTCTTCCGTACCCTTCCGGCAAAGCTGGTTGACTTTCGTATGTCTCGTTTATTTGGATGCTCGGTGACGAGTACGGGTGCAAGTGTCCCGGAGTAGGTGTGGACTTCACGGACGGCGGTGGGATCTGCTATAAG
>VGTJ01000194.1 GCA_016874775.1 Deltaproteobacteria bacterium | reverse complement strand
GTCGCCCGCGTTCATCCAGCTCTTCGACCAGACTTCGATACTTAGACCGAAGCCAGCACACAATGGTCTCGTCTCTCATCCCTGCTCTTGTGCAGAGGCTCTCCACTCCGGTCAATCACTATTGCGGTAAGTTGTTTCCTGCCACCGCCTTAGTGGTTCGTCAAATTAATTCTTGAACGCCAAGGCGAGCCGGTCATTGCGAGCGGAGCGAGGCAATCTTTGTTTTCTGGGACAGCGATTGCTTCGTCACCTTCGGCTCCTCGCAATGACATACCACGTTCAGTTCAAGAACTTTCTTGAAAGACCACTTAGTACTTCGAGAGTAAGATGTTGTCAGGGGCTGAAAGCTGACTGCTGATAACTGATAGCGAATAACTGCTGACAAAACTGTAACGCTTCCTTTTTTGCTGTTACGTTTGTAACACCCGTCATAGGGCTAAGTCCTGAAGAAATCACAAGTCTGACTTGGCCTCGCTTTTGCTCTCTCCCCAGGTAACGTCTGCAAAGGGCAAACCACGCGAAAGCGTGGGACGCAAAGCTACTGGCCTACGTCCAGCACTACCTGGGTATGGTCGCAGAGCCGCCAGGCAATCTCACTGTGAGAATGCAACGGAGTATTCCGTGTTGCCTCACGCGAAGGGGTCTTGCTTATGGCACCTGTCCAGCTCCTCCTACTCCTATTCCCGTGGCTCTTCTTTCCGTCCCTCCAATATGTGTTCTTGACTGAAGAACAAGAGAAGACTCCAAGAGCTCACACCAAGAGCTGTCGGACTTTTCTCGAGTGGGGCCTGTGGACGGTGTCACTGTGGTTCCTGCGTCTTCCTCTCCATCAACCGCCGCGCATCTGGCTTGGGACTCTCTTCGCTTTACTTATGACACAGGTGACCGATGGTTCTCAGGAGCCACTCTGACGCGGGATGGGTGGATTTTTACTGAGCCGAGCGTCTACAACCCGCCTGGCAATCTGCGCCCTTCGAGTGCACCGGCTAATCCTGTGCCGACACTTGCTGTGGACCTCGCAAGTGAGACCTTACCTTTGCCACGACTCAAGGTTGAGAAAGGAATCGTTGCCGTCCCGGCCTATACCGACTTCAAGTTGCATGACATTACGACCGGCCCGGGCGATCCGAACGAAGAGCCTCTTGATATGAACCGCCAGCCGGGCACGCCCGAATTTTTCACCGGGAATCGCAAATTCCTGACCCGCAAATTGTGGGGAGTGTCAACTGAGCCGCCATATTTTCATCACGGCAAGTTTACCACGCTACGGGAAGCTATTCTGGCCCATATCGAATTTCTGAAAACACTCCAGGTGCTTCCTCCGGGGACGGCTGACCTGGTTGTGGATGCGCAGTATCAGAAGAAAACCTGGCCACCCCCAGGAGTGAAATTATGACAATCCAGAGATCTGCCGATAGCACGGGGAAGACACTGTCAAGTTCCTAACGTAGGAGCCCAAGGCATGGCGAATGCACGGAATGGATTTTCACTGATCGAACTTATTGTGATCGTCTCTATTATTGGGATTCTCGTGATGATTGCCGTCCCAAATCTCAACCGGAGTCACATGAACCTGATGGCGGGACGAGAGGAATTGGAAGCGAACATCCGTATGGTACGTGGGAACGCAACTGGACGTGGGGTCCACTACCGAGTCACGCTCCATCCTGATTCCTATGAGATCGATCGCCTCAAATTGGCCGCCGACGGGGTTACTTGGGTGCATGACTCATTGTATTCGGTGCAGACGGTCCAACTCCCCAAAAATATCACTATTACCACCGGTGCTGGGATGGCTTTTGAGTTCAATTCGCGTGGGCTGCTGGAAAAGCAAGCTGACGGAACTCCCGCGGTGCAGGTTTCTGTTACGCTCCGCGATAGTCGTGATAACAGCACGCAAAGTGTGAGTATCTGGCCCTCCGGACAAATTCTCAGAAACTAATATGAAACGTGGAAACGCTGGATTTACGCTCATTGAGACCCTGATTGCGGTGGCCATCTTCGGTATCGTGTCGATGGCTATTACCTCTCTCATGCTGACGAATACGCGGATGATCTCTGAAAACGCGCAGTCGTCAGAGGCTATCGGCTACGCACAGGAGTTGCTCGAAAATCTTCGTGAGGTCCCAGTGGACACCCTCGCTCCTGGGTCGACGTCGAGTACCCGGACCTCGAACCGAGGCACCGTTTATACGGTAACCTGGACCGTCACGCCCAACTCTCCGGCTCCTGGCCGTACTCGAGTTGGTGTGACGGTCTCTTGGACACACAAAGGAAGCCCGCGATCTTATGCAACGCAAAGCATCTTCACAAAAATATCATAGGAATGCCGCGGCTGGGCATACGCTGATTGAGCTTCTCGTCTCTATCTTTATGACCGGCGTGATGCTGGCCATGATCACGAGTCTTATGCAGTCGAGTATGACCGTGAAGCACGGCGGTAGCCTCGAAACCGAAGCGCAGCAGGGGCTCCGTGGACTTCTCTCAATGGTAACGCAAGAGCTGCGTCAAGCTGGGGCGTGCCTCACAACCGGAGGACCCTTCGTCGCTCTGGCAGGAGTAGACAGTACGAGTCAAGACACCTTGACGGTGCGGATTGGCAAAGTAAGTCCACTCACGTTGCAGTGCGTACAGACGAACGCGAACACCGCCGCAATTGGTGCTACTGCGATTACCGTAGACGACGCCAGCGCGTTTCAGGCCGGTGATCTTGTCTACATCAGAGAGAGTCCGGCAACGGGACACATCAACACGATTACTGCCGTCGATGTCGCGGGAAAGCAGTTGACCCTTGCAACTGGCCTGCCGACGGCGTTTCCACCCGCACCTGGTCAAGCTGCGGTGTATGCGATTGAAGACCGGACATACTCGATAGCAACGGTGAGTGGTCAGCCTACGCTGATGATTTCGGTCGACGGTGGAACGCCCTGGCCGATGGTCTCCGGAGTCGAAGTGTTTGATGTGCTTTACTATCTCGGGCCTTGCGCCTTGAACGGCAATGGGTCGTTGAACTGCGCAAATGCAATACCCGCCCCAGCTCCTGGGGCCGCGGCGTGGAGTCAAGTCCGCGCTGTCGGTATTTGTGCCCAAATCCGTTCGCATATGGCAGATAAGCAGGGCGTCATTCATCGCGTGACCACGGACCAGGCTGGGGCAGTCGATGGATACGTCATGATCAAGCCGAGAAACCTGTTGTGATGAACATTATGCAAAGGGAGGCCGCATGCGCCGTTACCTGTGGAACTGTTTGACCGATCGGCGTGGGATCGCGTTGGTGGCGATCCTTGCCCTGATGGGTGTGCTCAGCATCTTGGCGGCAGCGTATACGCTCAGCATTCGCGCGGATACGGTTCTGCGTGGTGGCGCCGCGCGTGAACGTGCCAGCTTCTATGCTGCCGAAGCCGGCCTGAACAACGCCATGGCCGAGGTAAAGGACTATTTTGAAGCCTATTCGATGCCAGGCAATTACCAAAGCACTATTAGCGTCGGGACTGCCGGGCATGTTCGTGATACGACTTATACTGTTACTCCCGTTGCTGGGCGCACTCCTGGGCCGCCGACACTGATTCCGATGGGACGACCGTTTGCGGGACTCTATGCCATTCCCAGTGACTATGTCGTAACCTCGACGGCTATGAATCAGGCTGGAGACAAGGAAGCGACCGTTGGTGCTCAGTTTACCGTCAACTCGATTCCCATCTTTCAGTTCTTGGCGTTTTTTAAGGACACGTTAGAGATCGCCCCTGGCCCATCGATGACCTTGAGTGGCCGTATTCACACAAATGGTGATCTCTATCTGAATGGTCAGCATCCATATACAGTGGTGAGAATTGGCGATCGCCGCTCTCCACCAGATGCGCCGCCGGATAATCCGTACCTCCAGATTTCTGCTGCTGGTGACATCTATCGCGGCCCCCATTCGGCGAAGCCATGTTCAGGGACGGTATGGGTCGATAAGCAAGAGGATGTCGTGGCTCCGACTCCTGACCTTGACCCGCTTGTCCTGCCATGCAACGGCAGCTCTCCGACGATTGTCAGTAACACGGCCTTAGCGAATTACCTTGGCTCCATGCTCGCGAATGAGACCCCACTGTTGATTCCGGGCGTTGATGTATTTGACCGTGGCGGAGGCGGCAGTCCTGGCGGTGTGTTCTGGCATAAGGCTGACTTACGTCTCGTTTTGAATCTACAGGCGACAAAGGTTCAGAGCTTCTGTAGCGATCCGATCTCGAATTCAGGCGGGGGCAATGGCCTCTTCGTCATTGAGATACAAGACGCTAATGGTGCTCGCAATGTCAGCAAGACCAATGCGCTGTGGCAGTTCATGTGTGAACGCCGCGGGGCAATTTTTACAATGACCTTCCCGACAAGCTCCCGACGAGCTGGCCATTGCCGACGGTCAATACGAGTAACTCTGGGGCTAATAGGGATCCGAGCAATCCGCAAAACTATAAGCCACACTTTAGTTCTGCTGCAAGCGTCTACCGTCGCGCAGGTGAAGATACCAATGGTGATGGGGCGGTCGACACTAACGGTGACACAACGATATCGGGCAATGATCTGAACTTTGACATTTGCCCGGTGTGGGTGGGGGGAGCGATTGGTCCACGACCGGCGTGGCGTCCCGACTACTGTAATCTGAAATATGGTGAGTGGACGGGAGCTGGCAACGGGAACATTTTCGCCGATCGCGCGCTGGTGAAAAATACGCTCTCAACCTCATGGTTTGCTGATAACGATTATCGGCGTGGTGGTTTCTACAATCGGCGAGAGAATGAGTGGGTCATGATGCTCAACGTGAACATTCGTGCCCTGATCGACTGGAACGAGACCAATGGAACGCCATTGTTTGACCCGAGCGATACGACTGATGGCGGGCTCGTGTTCTTCCTGTCGGTGCAAGCGGACAACTCCACGACGACACCGCCGCCAAGTGATCGACGCTATGGCGTGCGAGTGCTTGATTCGGCGAATCTCAATACCAACGGTGGAACGTTCCCGCGCCCACTGCCTGCTGATCCAACGGGACTGTCGCTGGCGAGCGATCAGGCCATCTACGTGCTTGGCAACTATAACTATTATCCAACCATGACCCTGGCGACGAAAATTCCCGCCGCGATCATGGGCGACTCTGTCAACGTCTTGTCTCAAGGCTGGGAAGTCCCTGGGATTCGCCAGCCCAACGGTCCGCCAGAGGAGCAATACAATAATGATCGCAAGAGTGGCGGGACGCTTTCCGTCACTCGGGTCGTCCCGCGCTCGGATAGATACTACAGCTACGTTGCTGGTGTCGGAACACTCAACTGCGTGACACCTCCATGTACCAGCCTAACAACCGGGAACCCAATGGGTATCAATGCCGCCTTCATTTCCGGCATGGATACGCCGGTTCCGGGAGAGTCGAATGGTGGGTTACACAACTTTCCGCGTTTCCACGAAGATTGGTCATTTCGTCCTGATGGTCAGGCCGCTCTGAATTATCGTGGCTCGTTTGTCAGCCTCGGCGCGCCTGTTTATGCGACCGGCCCGTGGGGAGGAGCGGGAGAGAATCCGTACAACATTTACAACGCACCCATTCGCAATTGGGACTACGATGCCAGCTTTAACGATAATCGCCTGCTGCCACCGCTGACACCGATGGTCAATCTTTTACAGCAGCAAATGTTTACGCGATTCTATCAGTAGAGGATCCGCCACGTGTCGAAGTTGCACTTGATCTCACATAGTTTCATACCGCGACTGGTTATGCGCTCGCAGACCGGTATCGCCTTGGTGACGGTCCTTGCATTGATGGGTTTTCTGAGCGTCCTGGCAGCAGCGTATACACTTAACATTCGCGCAGATACGGCATTACGAGGTGGAGCAGCACGAGAGCGGGCTGGATTTTATGCTGCTGAAGCTGGGCTCAACAGCGCAATGGCCGAAGTGCGTCTCTATTTTGACAACCAAACTCCTCCCGGAACGACGTATACCGAATCGTTTACGATTGACTCTAGCGGGCAGCAACGAACAGTAGCATATGTCGTCGCACCGGTTATAGGCAAAACGCCGGGGCCACCTGTATTAATCCCGATTGGACAACCGTTTGCTGGGCTCTACACCATCCCGTCCGAGTATACCGTAACGTCAACTGCAAAAAATGTCGCGAACGATCCAGAAGCGACGCTGGGTGCGCAGTTTACAATCAACTCGGTTCCTATCTTTCAGTTCATGGCGTTCTATGAACAGACACTCGAGGTACAGAACGCCCCACCCATGAATGTCAGCGGGCGCATCCACACCAACGGTGATCTCTACCTCAATACCTGGAGTACGCTCACTATCGGTGATCGACGTGCGCCACCCAATTCACCGCCAGACAATCCGTTTGTCCAGATCTCAGCCGCAGGCGATATCTATCGTGGCGGGTTGGCCAACGACTGCATCGGTACGGTCACGATCGATAAGCAAGAAGACACGGTTGCACCCACGCCTGACCTTGATCCGTTGGTGCTCTCATGTAGCGGAGTCGGACCAACAATTGTCGATGACGTGACGCGCGCCTCATTTCTCGGGTCGCTACAAGCCAACGCTGCGCCGCTACAAGTGCCTGGGCCAGTGACCCTGACGCGTGGCGATGGAGGAGTCGCTGGCGGGATGTTTTGGCAGAATGCCGATCTGCGTATTGTGCTGAATACCACGGCCACGCGCATAACGAATTTCTGTGGACAGGCAGCGCCCAGTAGTGCCGGCGTCAACGGTCTCTATGCCATCGAAGTGCAAAACGTCGACGGCAGCCGAAGCGTCGCCCGAACCAACGCATTATGGCAGTTTATGTGCGAGCGGCGTGGTGCGATCTTTTACAATGATATTCCGACCTCCTCCCCAGTGCTCGGCACTAACTCGCCGATGCCTGGACCGCCTGATTTCACTGCGGCTACCGACCCAAGCAATCCCAACAACTATGCGCCGCATTTCGCTGCTGCCGCACGTGTCTATCGACGTGTTGGAGAAGGCACAAACGGTGATGGGCAGGTGGACACAAACGGTGATAGCGTCGTGTCGAGTAACGATCGTAATGACGACGTCTGCCCGCCGAATGGAGGAACCCGCCCTGCCTGGCGTCCAGATTTCTGCAATGTGTCCTCACTCGGCGGATGGGACGCAACTGTTGGGGCAGGCACGCTTCCTGTGACATCGTGGTATGCGGATAACGATTACCGTCGCGGTGGATTCTACAACTGGCGCGAAGCGGCATGGATGCTGTTGCTCAATGTCAATATTCGTGCCCTCATTGACTGGAACGAAGCCAATGGTGCGCCGCTTTTTCCTTTGGAGTTGACACCCGCAACCACGACGCATGGTGGTTTGGTTTTCTTTCTCTCGGTGCAAGCCGCCGACTCGACGACCACACCACCTCCGGCGAATCGTCGTTACGGGACCCGCATCTTCGACTCTGCGAACCTGAATACCAGAGGCACTACCTTTCCGCGCCCGAACCCGGATGATCCTACTGGTCTTACCGTCGTGAGTGATCAGGCAATTCATGTCCAAGGGAACTACAATTACTACCCGACGATGACACTGACGACCAAGCTGCCGGCGGCGGTGATGGGGGACACGATCAGTATCCTTTCGCAAGCATGGGAGGTGCCAGTCTGGACCAATCCCACACTCCCTTCTGAGCGACACTACAACAATGACCGCAAAACTCCGCAGGGTCGGGCGCCGGTACGCGTGATGTCACTCGTCGATGGGTATTTCGTTCAGGGGACTGGCCTGTTGTGTGCCACGGTGCCTTGCACCAGCTTTGCCCCGGCAGACACGTTTGGCATCAATGCGGCTTTTCTGACCAATACCACCCTCTCTGTTGCTGGAACCTATGGTGGTGGGTTGGAAAACTTTCCCCGATTTTTCGAGAGTTGGGAACCCGGTGGAACCGCGCGACCACTGACCTATGCTGGCTCGTTTGTCAGCCTCGGGACACCGCAGTTTGAAACTGGTGCCTTCCGTGGCAAAGGCAGCATTGTTTATGACCCTCCCCAACGCAACTGGGATTATGATGCGAGCTTCAATAACGTGAAGTTGTTGCCACCGCTGACCCCGATGGCAGACCTCATTCAGCAGCGCATGTTCACTCGATTTTATCGATAGCGCAGCAATAGGAAAAAGGAGGCAAAATTTTGTCGAAATGTGAGTGATTTGGTAATTTTGTAACAGGAAGTGCAGAGCTAACCTATGAGAATGCTTCAAGAGTGACCTGGCATTGGTTTTGCTCCGCATTGATAAGGAAACCGACAAAGGCAAACCGCGTGAAAGTGCGGGACGCAAAGCCACTGGCCTACGTCCAATGATCATGTTGGATACGGCAGCAGGGCTACCGGGCGAACACAGCTTCTTGTAAAGGCTGTGGATCTGCACGGGTGACACTGGGAGATACCGATTATGTCACCATTGCACTCCTCTCCTTCTTCAGTCAGCCCCTCGTTACTGCCGCTTTTTTCCCGTTATTCCGACCAGGCTGCTGTTATGACGACAGCACCGGTACCCAAGCGACCATATCGAGCGATAGATATCGCGGTGGCGGCTGGCATTATCGCGCTATTAGTGGCGCTCCTCATTCCGACCCTGAACAGTCGCGCGATCATGCTACCAACAGCGACGCGCAGCCTTGTTGACCACTTACGACTTGCACGAGCTGGCGCGGCCAGTCGAGGCGCGCATTTTCGTGTGACCTTTGAGGCCAACGCCTATGCGATCGCACAGCTCCAAGATCATGATGGCAATGGGACTTGGGAACCCGATGAGAAAATCCCTGCCTGGCGTGTGTCGTTACCGCCAACTGTGGCAATTGCTGCTGCTGCCGATACTGCTATTGAGTTTGATGCACGTGGACTGGTTCTGCAACCTCACAAGACGGGACAGCACTACCAGTCACAGTGAAACTGACGGACTCTCAGACTGAGCAGTCAACGGTGATCGAGATTCTTCCTTCGGGGAAGGTGCAACGGTTGTAACACTGAGAACGATATGTCCTTCGGTACTGACGATGTGACAGTTGGCTCCTGAATGTACACATGTAAAACGAAGCGTAACGAACATGCCTAACCTGATAACTGCAACGTCTGTAGGGCGGTCAGAAGTCGCACGACACACCTACATACTGTGAATATGAAACACCAAGAGATTTCTTCTTCGAGTCCATATCGGACCATTCCCTTCAAGGGAGGGGAATTCCTCACTTCTCCTTCACTTCGCGGAAGGCGAGAAGACTTCGGCACCGTTGCTGCAGTAGCTGAAGGCTCCGACTCGTCTGCGACCGTGCTGAGCCGCGGTGACGGCGAGATTGGCAAACAGAGTCCGGGACGAACGACGTGTTCGTACCCGGACTCTTGCGTTTTGGGAGGTGTCGCATGAAACGCGGGAACGCCGGCTTTACCATTATGGAACTGCTCGTGGTTGTGGGAGTCATCGGCACGATGCTTATCGTGGCAACGCCAGCTGTCAATCGCAAGGCGGCGAGTTTACCTCTGGCGTCGGAGGAGCTTCAAGGTGCACTCCGCATTGCACGGGCGAATTCGAGTCGGCACGGGGCCCATTTCCGGGTCACGATCACGGGCGCGCAAGCGTACACCATCCAACGGATGCAGGACCCTGATGGAGATGGTATTTGGACTCCCGACTCTTCCTACCCTACACAGCCAATGACACTGTCCCCACCCGTATCGATTGGCAGTGGTGCCATCGGTAAGCAGATCGAATTCAACACGCGTGGTTTGCTGCATTCGACTGTTGCGGGGGTCGTACCAAGCGTTGTCTATATTCCACTCACAGTGATCGGCGGCGGAACGGAGACCCTCGAAGTGTGGCCATCAGGGCAAGTGCAGGAGTCATGACATGAAGTTATCACAGAGCGGATTTACCTTGATCGAAGTCCTTGTCGGTATGGTCATCTTCGCGATTAGCTCCTTAGCTGTGGCGATGTTGATGGTGAACCATACGCAATTGGTGTCATTAAATTCTCAATCGTCAGAGGCAATTGCCTTGGCGCAGGACAAATTAGAGGACCTGCGAACAATGAACTACACCGACTTAGCCTCTAACTCTGCGCCGCCTGTCACCAAGAAAGGCGTTGGGTACACAACCAGCTGGACAGTGCAGCAGAACACGCCGGCGACGAACATGACGACGTTAACGGTGACCGTTGCGTGGAACCATAAGGGAGTTGCGAAAAATTATGTTGCCAAAAGCATTTTCTCAAGCGTTACGCCTTCGTAAGAAACCCAGGGGCTATACGCTCATTGAGCTTCTCGTTGTCTTGTTGATCACGAGCTTCATGATGACCACGATCACTGGGTTTTTTCAGACGGCAGTCGCGACGCGGCAGAATGCTGGCGCACAGACCGAAGCGCAACAAGGGTTACGGGCATTAGCGTCCCTTATTACCCAGGAGTTGCGTCAGGCAGGAGCATGTCTGCCGAGGAATGGTAACTTTATGGCGTTGGCTGGCACTAAGGCGGTGGCAGGAAACAACTTACCGCAATAGTGATTGACCGGAGTGGAGAGCCTCTGCACAAGAGCAGGGATGAGAGACGAGACCATTGTGTGCTGGCTTCGGTCTAAGTATCGAAGTCTGGTCGAAGAGCTGGATGAACGCGGGCGAC